>CAYWLE010000001.1:0-36993 GCA_964458825.1 uncultured Oscillospiraceae bacterium
TTGGGGCGGCGCGTGGTCATCTCGTACCACAGCTTGTGCATGTCCCAGTCCTCGTCGCGGGTGTCCTTGAGCAGCTTGATCCAGAAGTCCGGCAGACCCATCGATAGCCTGTAGTCAAAGCCCACGCCGCCGCTGCGGATGGGTATCGCCATGCCGGGCATGCCGCTCATTTCCTCAGCGATGGTGATGGCGAAGGGATTCACTGCATGCACCAGCTCGTTTGCCAGCTGGAGATAGGTAATGGCGTCCACATTCGTGTTCAGACCAAAGTATTGGTCGTAGCTTGTGAAGGAGGAGCCAAGCCCGTGATCCTGATAGAGCATGCTGGTCACGCCATCGAAGCGGAAGCCGTCGAAGTGGTATTCGTCCTGCCAAAACTTCAGGTTGCTCAGCAGGAAGTGGATTACCTCATGCTTGCCATAATTGAAGCACATGGTTCCCCATGCGGGATGCCTGCCCCGGTCGCCCTCCATGAAATACTGCTCCTGCGTGCCGTCCATCTCGTTCAAGCCCTCGCCAACATTTGGGCAGGCGTGGGAATGCACGATGTCCAGCAGCACGAATAGGTTCAGCTGGTGCGCCTTGTTGATGAGGTATTTCAGGTCGTCCGGCTCGCCATACCAAGCCGAGGCTGCAAAGAAATTGGAAACCTGATAGCCAAAGGAGGCGTAGTAGGGATGCTCCAGCACCGCCATAAGCTGCACCGTGTTGTAGCCCAGCTCGGCAATGCGCTGCAAATTGTTGTCTGCAAATTCACGGTAGGAGCCGATGCCCTCCCGCTCCTGCGCCATGCCAATGTGCGCCTCATAGATCACCGGCGTGGTCAGTTTGCGCTTCATATAGCTGCCGTCCGACCAGATAAACCGCCGCTGGGGCGCCCAAATCTGCCCGGCAAAGAGCCGCGTGGATGGATCCTGCACGGCACGGCGGATGTAGGCGGGGATGCGATCGAAAACCTGCTCGCCCCGGCGCACCTGTATCTTCACGCGCTGACCATGCTGCAAGGCGTCTGCACCCTCCAGCGCGATCTCCCAGTCGCCGCGCTCGTTGATGCGCTTCAGCGGGTGGGACGTGCGATTCCAATCGTTGAAATCGCCGATCAGGTTCACCTCGTCCGCGCCGGGCAGCCATTCGCGGTATACCCAGCCCGTCTCCGTGCGGTTAAAGCCATAATACATATATCCGTTGGCGAAGGAGCTTAGGTCAGCCTTGTCGCCCAGCAGCTTGCGGCGCACATCGCTGTTGCGCTGCATGCGAAGATCGATCTCCTTTGCAAAGGGCTTCAGCCATGGATCGATCGAAAGAATCTTGTATGCAATCTGTCGTGGTGCCTTTTTCACAAATATACACCTCCATTACTTATTATATCATCCTAGATACAAAAAGCAAAGTTAAATAAAACATAATTTTATCCGATGGACTGGGGAATAAAAGCCGCCGCTCGCCATATGAATACATTGCAGGAGGGAGGCAGTCGGCCATGCCAAGCCGGTCAAGTAATTTAGCAGCCAAGAGCCTTGCCGCTCTTCTGGAGCCGTGGCTTGCGGAAATGGTTCTTGCGCAGGGGGACAGGCTCTGCGAGCTTCGACTGCGCATTGACCAGCCAGCCATGCTCAGGCTCCTCGATGGAAGCCAGCTTTCGGGCGATATCGTGTCCAGGGTAGCGCTGCATGAAACCCTCGCCCGCATGATGGAGGATAGCCTCTATGCCCGGGAGGAGGAGCTTCGGCAGGGCTACTTCACCATGGGCGGTGGCGTGCGCGTGGGCGTATGCGGCAGCATAAGCGCCCGGAACGGCGCGGTGCAGGCAATATCCGCCGTGTCCTCCCTCTGCGTGCGCATACCAAGGCAGGTTCTTGGCTGCGGCGAGGCTCTGTGGCGCGGCAAGCCAGAAAGCCTGCTGATCCTGTCGCCGCCGGGGCTTGGCAAGACAACCATCGCCCGGGATGTCGCCCGCCTTGCCTCGGATGCAGGCTTTAATGTCGCCGTGGCGGATGAGCGTCGGGAGCTTTCCGCCTGTCGGGAGGGAGTGAGCCAATTCGACCTTGGCTGTCGAACGGATGTGATGGATAACTGTCCCAAGCACATCGCCATCCCCATGCTGCTGCGTGCCTGCGCGCCCGAGCTGATCGTGGTGGATGAGATCGGCAGCCCGGCGGATGCAGCTGCGCTGCGGGAAGCCAGCCGCTGCGGCGTGCAGCTGCTTGCCACCGCCCATGCATCCAGCATCGAGGCAGCCAGCCTGCGCTTTCCAAGCCTCATGGGCAGCGTCTTTACCCGGGCAGCTCTGCTGGGTCCTAAGCCCGGCAGGCTTGCATCTGTCCATGAGCTTGCCTTGCCCAAACCTGAACCTTGATCCAATGAAAGGGAGTGCGCCATGCTCAAGGCTGTTCTGCTTAGCGTTGTCCTCGCTGCCTGCGCCTGCGGGGGACGGTCGCTCTGCTGCGGAAAGAAGCGCCGCGCAGCCATGCTTGCCGATCTGCTGGCTGGCCTGCGGGTGCTGCGGCTGCGCATGCTCAATTCCGTGGAACCCATCGGCGTGCTTCTGCGCAGGAGCGATGCCGCGCTGCTTAAGCAGCTGGGCGATAGCCTGCGCGAGGGTGCGAGCCTTAAAGCCTGCTGGCAGGAGCTTCGGCTCGCCCAAAGCCGTCGCGGCGGCATGCTCGATAGCCTCGCTAGCGATGATATCGCCATATTCGATGATCTCCTGCGCCACCTCGGTCAGAGCGGCAGGGAGGAGCAGAGCGAGCTTCTCAGCACCGTTATTGCCCGCATGGAGGAGGCGAGCGCCGCCGCCCAGAAGCGCTTTCAGGATGCATCCAAGACCTATACCGCGCTGGGCGCGCTCGCGGGCGTGGCTCTGTGCATACTGCTGGTTTGATCGCCATAAGCAGAATCGGCAAGCAAGCCATAGCAAGCAAAACCTGCCCTGTCGGAGGCAAGCATGGACATCAGCTTCGTATTTCGTATCGGCGCCATCGGCGTGCTCATTACCGTGATCTCACAGATACTCAGCCGTGCGGGCAGGGAGGACATCGCCTCCCTCGCCACCCTTGCCGGGCTGATCGTGGTACTTATGATGGTTCTGAACATGCTTGCCGAGTTCTTTTCCAGCATAAAGGCGATGTTTGATCTCGGTCTGTAGCTCGGGAGGTACCTGCCGATGCATATGCTGCGCATACTTGCCCTCTGCCTGTCTGCCGCGCTCATTTGTGCAGCCATACGCAGCAGCCATCCACAGGTCGCCATGGCTGTGGCACTTGGCTGTGGCGCGGGGGTCATGCTGCTCTCGCTGGAGGATATCTCCGCTCTGGCAAGCCTCCTTGCAAGGCTGGATGACGTCACTGCCCGCGCAGGCATGGATGGTTCGAGGCTCATGCGCATCTGCGGCGTGGCGATGGTTGCCGAGTTTGCCTCGGATATCTGCCGCGACGCCGGGGAAGCAGCCCTCGCCAGACGCATCGATGTGGGCGTTCGCCTTGGCGTGGCTGCCTCGTCGCTGCCAGCCGCCCTCAGCCTGATGGAGCGCATTGCGGAGCTGCTGGCATGATGCTCAGGCGCGCCATACTTGCCCTGCTCCTTCTGCTTGCCCTCGCCGAGCCAGCCATAGCCGAGGCAGACGTCGCTCAAGCGCCGGAGAGCTACCTTGCCGAGCTCGACCTTGCTCCCATAGAGGATTTTGCTGCCAAACATGCCCCTGAGCTTGACCTTCGCGCCACGGCGGAGAGCATCCTCAAGGGTGAAGCGGAGCTGGATGGCGTGGCTGAACTGCTGCTGCAAAGGCTTGCCGGGCCAGCAGAGGAAATCCTCGCCTGCGCCGCAAGAGCCGTCGGCCCCGCCGCTCTGCTGATTCTGCTCAGCTGCACCATGCAGGGCGACAGCGCCCGCCTGCTGCTTCGGATCAGCCTGCTTGGCGTGCTTATGGATGCCGCATGCATCTCAATCGATGCAGCTACAGCCTGCCTGCAAACCGCCTCTGGTTTCTCCAATGCCGCCGCGCCGGCGCTTGCCGCCCTCATGGCAGCCACGGGCATGGGCAATTCCGCTTCCATTATCTCGCCTGCGGCAGCCTTGGCAGGCAGCATCGTGGAAAGGCTGTTCGTCAGCGTCGGCATGCCTCTGTGCCGCGCCGCCCTATGCACAGCCTGTGCCTCGGGCTTTGGCGATGGTTTGCGTCTGGATCGCCTGACCAAGCTCATCCGCAGGTGCTGTGCTTGGCTGGTTGGGCTTGGCTTTACCCTCTTTACCGCCCTCATCGCCCTTGAAGGCAGCATGGCGGTCAAGCTGGATGGCTTGTCCCTGCGCACAGCCAAGTTTGCCGTGGATAGCGCCGCGCCCGTCATCGGCAGCGGCATGAGCGACGCTTGGGAGAGCTACGTCGCCGGTATCTCCGCCGCCCGCAGTGCCGTGGGGATCAGCGGCATGCTGATGCTGCTCCTTGCCGCCGCCCAGCCCGTGCTCCGCTCACTGGGATCAATGCTGCTGCTCCAGCTCTGCGGCGCGGCACTGGATATCTTCGGCGAAGAGCATGCCGCCCGCGCCTGCGAGCAGCTCTCAAGCGTTAGCCGAATGACGCTGGAGCTGTCCACCGGAGCCATTGCCATCGCCATGATCCTCCTCGGGTCGCTGGTCTTCATCGGGCAAAGCATCGCAGGCTGAGCAAAATGAACGCAAGGGAGGCTTGTCCCGTGGGAGATACCCTGCTGCTTATCTGCTGCCTGTCGCTCACAGCCGCACTCTGCCGCCTGATTCTTTCGTCAAATCGCAGCTTCCCAGCCGTGCGCATGGCGCTGGGCATACAGGCTGTGCTTGCCCTGCTCGAACAGCTTTTGAGCCTGTGGCGGAAGCTGACGGAAGCCCTGTAACCAGCCAAACCAACCAAACGAACGAGGGTGAAGCAGCGTGAAGCAATTCTTGAACGCGCTCAGAGCTGCGCGGAAGCTGGAACTATGCATACTTACCCTCGCGCTTGCCGTCGCGCTGCTCCTGCTGGTCAATTCCGGCGGAATGAACGGGGGAGAGGCGAGCGGCGAGGAGCGGCGCATGCAGCGCATCCTATCCGCCATCGACGGCGCGGGCAGAGTGCGTGTCATGCTCTCCAGCGATGCAAACGGCGGCTATACCGGCGCGGTGATCGCCGCCTCCGGTGCGAATGAAATTCTGGTTCAGCTGAGGATCCAGAGCGCTGTGCAGACCCTGACCGGGCTGGAGCTTGAAAGGATAGATGTCGTTCGCCTCGGCTGACGCAGCCGCAGCAATAAGGTAAAAATAGAATGATTGGAGGGATGCATCATCAGCCTTGCTAAGCTTAGCTATCGCCTCGTACTATTCGCCGCCCTTCTGGGCACGGGTTTTACCTTGGGCTATGTGCGGGGAGGAGGTGCCGCCATGCCCGTGGCTGCTTCATCGGTGGAGATACCAGCCAGCCAAGGCAGCGCCGCAGCCTTCCGCACCGAGCGGCAGCAGCTTCGCGCCATGGAGCGCGCCCAGCTAAACGATATCATCCATGCCGCCGAAACCGATGAAGGCGTGCTTGCGCTCGCCCAGCGTCGGCTGGTGGATATCTCAAAATCCGAGGAGCAGGAAACCACCCTCGAGGGTCTGCTTGCTCTGCGGGGCTGGGAGGGCTGCGTCGTCACTGTGCATGAGGGCGGCGTGAACATTCTGGTTCCTGCGGAAATGCTCACCCGCCAGCAGAGCAGCATCATACTCGACCTTGCCTGCCGGGAAACCGGCGCGCAAGCGGGAAATGTGAAGATCATTCCGATAAATTCAGAGAAATAAAGATTGCGCATTGACAAATGTTCTGCTATAATAAAGAGGATAAAGGAGGTCTGAAAAATGAGCGAAAATTATCAGCCCGATGTCAAGCTGGATGAAAATCCCAATGGCACGGTTTCCTTTGCGACGGACGTCGTAGCAACCATCGCCGGTCTCGCTGCCACCGAGGTGGAGGGCGTTGCCAGCATGTCCAACCAGAACGGCGGCTTTGTCGCGGATATGTTTTCCCGCAAAAGCAGCCGCAACTTCACCAAGGGCGTGCGCATCGATCTTGACGGCAATAAAGTCACCGTGGACGTTACCATCGTCGTGGAATATGGCTCCCCCGTGCCGGATGTTGCCCACAGCATTCAGGAAAATGTAAAGAAGGCTATCGAAACCATGTCCGGTCTGGATGTGCATGCGGTGGATGTGCATGTTTCCGGCATCAGCTTTGAGCGTGAGCAACGCGCCACTGCCGAGCTGGACGAGCAGAGAAGAAAGATGCTCGAGGAAGCCGAGCGTGCAGCCGCCTCCAACATTCCCGATGAACCCTCGCCCGTGAACGAGGCTGAGGATGACCTCGACGATGATATCGACCTTGACGACGATATCGCCTCCGAGGACGAAGCTACCGAAGAAGGGGAATAAGAAGGGGAATAACCAAGGCAATCTTTCCCCTGACCCTGCAAGGAGGGGTATAATATGAAAATCAGCTTTGGCAAGCGCCTCCTGCTCATACTGCACTGGCTGCTTTCCATCCTTTGCTGCGCCGCGCTGGTTGCGGCGTGCATCTCGCCCCAGCTGGTTGATGCGGCGCGCGCCTCCCTCAACCGCACCCTCGGCGCGGATATCACCGCGGTGGCGTTCATTGCCGCGCTGTGCATCTATGCGCTGCTGAGCGTACTGAGCGCGCTGCTCCTCTTCTCCAGCAGCGAAAGGAGAGAGGATCGCGGCTTCATCACCGTGGATTCCAGCGATACCGGTCGCACCCGCATTGCCATCGGCGCTGTGGAGCAGATGATCCGTCAGGCTGTGCGCGGCGTGGATGGCGTGGCCGATATGAAAACCTCCATCACCAATAATGAGGACGCCATCTCCATCAGCTGTAGCGTGGCTCTCGCCAGCGGCGCACATGTGCCCACCGTCACCATGAATATGCAGCGCGCCATTCGCAGCTATATCGAGCTGAACTGCGGCGTTGCCGTGCGCGATATCAGCGTCAGCGTCCATACCCTTGAGGATGGCGAGGGCAGCAAGCATTCCCGCCGCAAGGCTGTGCAGCCCACGCCGGCGGCAGCGCTGTCGACGCCGGAAAACCAGCCCGCCATGCCCTTCTCCGAGCCTTATATCGAGCCTACCGCGGATCTTCCGGCTGAAGCTCCTGTTGAAGCGGCTGCGGAGGAGGCTGTCGAGGTTTCCTCCGAGGTAGACGAGCTGCCGGAGCTTCAGCCCATCAGCCTTACCCTCGACCCGCCTGCCGATGTTCAGGAGTCCGAGTCCGAAGGGGAGTAAGCCTTCCACCTATGCAGTCCGGCGGCGATGCATGCCCTGCACCGCCGCGCTGGTTCTGCGCACAAAGCAATATACAGAGAAATTGAGGTATCCACCATGGATAGAAAAATGGCCCGCGCCCACGCAATGAAGCTGATCTACGAATGGGAAATGGGCGGCGACGGCGGCGAAGATACCCGCATAAACCTGCTGGGCGTAGCGCCCGGCGAAAAGGAAGCTGAATATATGAACCGCATGTTCGAGGGCGTTGTCTTCGAAAAGGACGCTCTGGATGCGCGCATATCCGGCAGCCTGCATGGCTGGACGATCGACCGCCTCTCCAAGGTGGATCTTGCCATACTCCGCCTCGGCGCCTATGAGCTGAGCCTTGGCGAGGTTCCTGCCGGCGTGGTCATCAACGAAGCTGTGGAGCTGGCAAACCAGTTTTCCACCGATAAGGCAGGCTCCTTTATAAACGGCGTGCTCGGCCATCTCTCCCGCGAGGAGGAAGCCTGATCCGCAGCCGCTCTCGCGCCAAACCAAGCCTTTGCTGTCCTCGAAGCGGCAGGGGCTTTCTTTATGGCGGGCTTCACAAAAATATGCCCTCGCCGTGGCTGATCGTATTGAGCAAAAAAACGGCTTCAAGGATAAACCAATGCAGATGGAGTTTGATCTCACACCCACCCTCAGCGTCGCAGAGCTGAATGAATACGTCCGCAGGCTGCTTGCGGGCGATGTTTTGCTGCGCAGCGTCAATGTCACCGGCGAGATATCCGGCTATAAGCACCACATCAGCGGCCACCGCTATTTTTCCCTCAAGGATGATAGCGCCCGCGTCCAGTGCGTCATGTTCCGCCAGAATGGCATGAGCCTGCGCTTCGAACCAGCCGATGGCATGCGCGTCAGCGTCACAGCCTCCGCATCCATCTATCCTCGGGATGGCAGCTATCAGCTCTATGTTTCCTCCATGGAAAGGCTGGGCGTCGGCGAGCTTTACCGCCGCTTCGAGGCGCTCAAGCAGAAGCTCAGCGCCGAGGGTCTCTTCGATCCAGCCATCAAGCAGATAATACCAGCCATGCCCCGCTGCATCGGCATCGCCACCTCCCGCACAGGCGCAGCCCTGCGGGATATGGTTCGCATCGCCAAGCGCCGCAACCCAAATGTTGCCATCATCGTGGCTCCATGCAGCGTGCAGGGCGCTGCGGCGGCGGGGGAGATCGTGGAAGCCATACAGCGCCTCAATGCCGATCCACGTCCCGAGGTCATTCTCTGCGGTCGCGGCGGCGGCTCCATCGAGGATCTATGGGCGTTCAACGAGGAGAGGGTGGCGCGAGCCATCGCATCCAGCCGCCTTCCCGTTATCTCCTGTGTCGGCCATGAAACCGACTTCACCATCGCCGATTTCGTGGCTGATATGCGCGCAGCCACGCCGTCCATGGCGGCGGAGATCGCCGTGCCGGTGCTCAGCGACCTGCGCGCAGACCTTCAAACCGCCGTACAGCGCCTGCGGGCTGCTCTGGTCAATGGCAATCGCCTGCGCCGTGCGGAGCTGAACCGCATCTGTACCCGACCGGCGCTCAGCGAACCCGAGCGTCTTCTGCTCACAGCCAGACGCGAGCGCGTGAGCAAGCTCTGGCAGCGCATCGAGACAGCCGAGATAACCAGACTCGCCAGCCTGCGCAGCCGCCTTGACCGAAGCTCCGCTAAGCTTGAGGCGCTCGACCCCGGCGGCGTGCTCAGGCGCGGCTATGCTTATGTGAGCGATGATACAGGCATCCTTTCCTGCATTGAAGGCTTCCATGCGGGGGCTAGCGTCACCATCCATATGCATGATGGCACAGCCACCGCGCAGCTGCTTCGTCGCCGAGCAAAGCCAAAGTCGCGACAGGATAAGAGCAATAACGCCGCAAAACCAGCAGAAACCATAAAAGGCAGTGATTAAATCATGGCAAAAAAGCTAAATTTTGAAGATGGCATGCAGGAGCTTGAGCAGCTTGCTCGCTCCCTTGAGTCCGGCGAGATGAGCCTAGAGGCGTCCTTTGCAGCCTATGAGCGTGCAATGTCGCTGAAGAAGGCGCTGGAAAAGCTGCTGGACGAGGGCGATGAAAAGATACGCCTCCTCACCGCTGCGGGCGAGGAGGAGCTTGATTCGGAGGATATCAAATGAACACGCTGAAGGAATATGCTTCTCTGGTGAATGCACGTCTGGAAACCATCTTTCCCAGCCAGATTGAAAACCACTTTGTCGAGGGCGGTATACCCGAGCTGCTCTCCCGATCCATGAATTATTCTCTCCTCGCCGGGGGCAAGCGCCTGCGCCCGAGCATGCTGCTCGCCGCTGTGGATATGCTCTCGGGGGATGTTCAGGCGGCGCTGGATTATGCCTGCGCCGTGGAGATGATCCATAGCTATTCCCTCATTCATGACGACCTGCCCGGCATGGACGACGATACCCTCCGCCGCGGCCGTCCAACCAACCATGTGGTCTTCGGCGTGGGACAGGCGATCCTTGCCGGCGACGGCCTGCTCAATGCCGCCTACGAGCTGATGTTTGCCGCCGCCCTGCGCCACCCTGCCGGTGCTGAGGCTGCCCTCAGAGCCATTCAGGAGATCGCCACCGGAGCTGGCGTAAGCGGCATGATCGCCGGTCAGGTGCTGGATCTTTTCTGCGAGCATAACCAGCTTGCCAGCGAGGCTGCCCTCAGCTTCATCCAGCGTGATAAGACGGCGTGCATGTTCATCTATCCGCTGCGTGCGGCGGGCAGGCTCTGCGGCGCAGATGAGGCGCAGCTTGCCGCCCTCCACCGCTATGGCGAGGCGTTTGGCAGGCTCTTTCAGGCAACCGACGACCTGCTGGACGTCACTGGCGACGTTGCCTCCATGGGCAAGACCCTCGGCAAGGATGCCCAGCAGGGCAAGCTCACCATGGTTTCCCTCTATGGCGTGGAGGGCGCCCGCGCCGCCATTGCCGAGCAGCTTGCCATCGCCAACGAAGCGCTTGCTTCCTTCGGCAGCCAAGCCGGCTTCTTCAGGGAGCTTGTCGCCGCCATGGTTGACCGCGTCAGCTGAGCCAAGCCGGCGGCACTGCAAAAAACATTGTTCAACAGAGGTCAATACGAATGTTGAAGGAACTTACCGGCCCCGAGCAGCTCAAAGCCATGTCCATACAGGAGCTGCAAAGCCTCGCGGAGGAGATTCGCCGCGAGCTGATCTCCGCCGTTTCTGAAACCGGCGGTCATCTGGCTTCTAACCTCGGCATTGTGGAGCTTACCATCGCCATGCACCGCGTATTCAACTGCCCGGAGGATAAATTCATCTTCGATGTGGGTCACCAGAGCTACGTGCATAAGATGCTCACCGGCCGCTTCGATCGCCTCCATACCCTCCGCCAGCAGGGCGGCCTGTCCGGCTTTCCCAATCCTGATGAAAGCCCCTGCGATACCTTCGTCGCCGGCCATGCCTCCACGGCCATCTCCGCCGCGCTGGGCATTGCCCGCACGAGGGATGTTATGGGCGGGGAGAACCGCGTCGTTGCCGTGGTTGGCGATGGAGCGCTCACCGGCGGCATGTGCTATGAGGCATTGAATGATGCGGGTCAGTCCGGCACCCCCATGATCGTCATTCTCAATGATAACGAGATGTCCATCTCCCGCAATGTCGGCGCTCTCAGCCGCCACCTGAGCGGCATGCGCCAGTCCAAGCGCTATGTTCGCGTCAAGAGCGCCGTCCGCAGCGCCATCGAGTCCATACCCGCCATCGGCGGCCCCATGGCAAAGCTGCTCGCACGCCTCAAGGATGCGGTGAAGGCGCTCTTTATCGAGGATCGCTTCTTTGCCGCCCTCGGCTTTACCTATATCGGCCCCGTCGATGGTCACGATATCAGACAGCTCATCCGCGTATTCAACCGAACCAAGGATGACCGCCGCCCCGTGCTCATCCACGTATGCACCCAGAAGGGTCGTGGCTACCGCCCCGCCGAGAACCACCCGGATACCTACCATGGCGTGGCTCCCTTTTATATCGAGTCGGGAGCCAGCCGTAGCGCAGGGGAGGAGGTTTCCTGCGGTCGCATCGTCGCCCGCCAGCTTGCCGAAATGGCGCAGAGCGATATCCGCATCTGTGCCGTGTCCGCAGCCATGCCCATCGGCACCGGCATGGTGGAGTTCCAGCAGGCGCATCCCGACCGCTTCTTTGATGTGGGCATCGCCGAGGAGCATGCCGTCACCATGGCGGCGGGCATGGCGTCGGCAGGCATGAAGCCCTATGTCGCCATCTATTCCACCTTCCTCCAGCGCGCATACGATCAGGTTCTCAATGATGTATGCCGCTGCAGCCTGCCCGTCACCTTCCTGCTGGATCGTGCGGGCTTTGCCGGTCAGGATGGCAAGACCCATCAGGGGCTTTTTGATCTATCCTACCTGCGCAGCATGCCGGGCATGGTGGTCGCCGCGCCGAGGGACGTGCGCGACCTGAAGAAGCTCATTGATCTCAGCGCCAGCCTCAGCACCCCCATGGCGATACGCTATCCAAGGGACGGCGTGGATCTCGGCCCCGGTCTTGCCGCCCAGCAGCCCATTGCCCTCGGTCAGTGGGAACTGTTGAGCGATGGCGAGGACGTAATGCTCTACGCCGCAGGTTCAATGGTGCAGCTCGCCATGCAGACAGCCATCGAGCTGATGGGCAAGGGGATCCGCGCTGGCGTGACCGACGCCCGCTTCATTAAGCCCATGGATGAAGCTCTGCTCTGCTCCACGGCCAGCCGGGTGAAGCTCGCCGTCACGCTTGAGGAAAATACCCTCTGCGGCGGTCTTGGCGAGGGCGTGGGCAGGCTGCTTGCTGAAAACGGCATATCCACGCGCCTTGTCAGCATTGGCGCGCCGGATCGCTTCGTTTCCCACGCCACCGTCGCCCAGCAGCGGGAGGACTGCGGCATGAGCGTTTCCGCCGTCGCCCAGCGCGTGGAGAAGGCTCTGAAGCAGCTTGTTCCAGCAGCCAAACCAGATGAAGCCAGCCAAACCAAAGCAGAAAACGGAGGACAAGCATGAAGCGCAGGCGTGCCGATACGGCTCTCTACGATGATCTCAACCTTGAATCCATCGCCTTGGCAAAGGCGCTCATCATGGAGGGCAGGGTCATGATCGGCGACCGGAAGATACTCAGCCCCGCCGAGTGGGTTAAGGATGGCGAGCAGCTGCGGGTTCGCGGCGCGCTGGATAAGTATGTCAGCCGCGGCGCACACAAGCTCAGGCGGGCGCTGGAGGTCTTCTCCATCGATCTTGCGGGCAAGACCTGCGTGGATGTGGGCGCGTCCACCGGCGGCTTTACAGACGTCATGCTCCGCGCCGGAGCCGGGCATGTTTACTGCGTGGATGTGGGCTATAACCTGCTGGATTATAAGATACGCAGCGATCCTCGGGTCACAGCCCTTGAGCGAACCAACGCCCGCTTTCTGACCGCCGAGCACTTTCCCGTGGCTCCAGAGTTTGGCGCGACGGACGTTTCCTTCATCTCCCTCAAGGCCGTGTTGCCCGCCGTGCTGCCACTGCTCACTGGCAGGCGGGAGTTCGTGGCACTCATCAAGCCGCAGTTCGAGGCAGCCAAGGAGGATGTGGGGGAGAGGGGCGTGGTCACGGATCGCCGCGTTCACCTCAGCGTGCTGATGGATATCCTCTCCTTCGTGCCGAGCACGGGCTTCGTGGCTGCGGGGCTGGATTATTCACCCATCCGCGGCCCCGAGGGCAATATCGAATTTCTGCTGCACCTGCTGCCCGCCGATGCAGCCGGGAGCCTGAGCCTGCCGCAGCTGGGGGAAGCACAAGTAAATGACATAATTTCGTTGGCTTATGACAAAATTTAGAAATCGTGCTGTTGGGGCTTGTAAGTTTGTCGTTCTTTGGTATAGTAGATATATGGACGTGAGGTGATCCGCATGAAATTTCGCCGTGTTGGCATCGTCTGGAATTCTTCCAAGCGTGTCGGCTACGATATTGCATGCGAGCTGAAGCAACTGCTGGACGAATACAATATATCGATCACAACGGGCGTAAAGCTTGCCCATGCCCTCGGCAGCCCGGAGCTTGCCGAAGGCAGGCTGGAGGATTGCGACCTGCTGATGGTGCTGGGTGGAGACGGCACCATCCTTTCCGCATTGGATTATGCCGTTCCCGCAAGCATCCCCATCCTTGGCATCAATTTAGGTCGGCTTGGCTTCCTTACGGAGGTTGACCCAAGCAGCCTGCGGCAGGATGTGGTGGATGTGCTTGAGGGGCGCTATAGCCTTGATCCGCGCATCGTAATGCGGCTGGAGGGTTACGACGATCATAGCATATTTGCGCTCAACGAAATCGTCGTCAGGCGATCCACGCCTGATGTATGCGTTTTGTCCCTTGAGATCGAAGTAAATGGGATCGTGGTGGATCGTGTATCTGGCGATGGCTTGATCGTAGCCAGCGCCACTGGCTCGACCGCCTATTCCCTGTCTGCCGGCGGGCCCATCATAAGACCCGGTCTGGATTGCTGTGTCATTACGCCGATCTGCCCGCACACGATGAATGCCCGTCCGGTGGTCGTATCCTCAAATGATGCGATAACGATTCGTGTGCTGGATGATCGCGGAGGCGCGCATGCGGTGCTGGACGGCCGAAAGAAGGTCGGCTTTGCGCCGGGTCATCCGGGGGTCACCATCCGTCGATCGGATCTGAAGGCTCAGTTCATTCGCCTTCACGATCGCAATTATTTCAGCTTGCTGCGGGACAAGCTCTCTGAATGGACACATTGAAACTCTGCAATTCCCGAGCAGAGCAGGAGGAAGAACCGGACATGAAAACTGCGCGCCACAACCTGATACTGGAAATCATCGAGGATAAAGACATCGAAACGCAAGAAGAGCTTGCCGAAGAGCTCAAGAACCACGGTGTGAAGGTCACGCAGGCCACCGTCTCCCGGGATATCAAGGAGCTGCGCCTCCTCAAGGTGCTCTCTGAAAACGGCGGCTATAAGTATGCCACTGTGGAACGGGCGGAAAAGGGGCTCAACGATCGCTTTATCCGCATCCTCACCGAGTCCATCATCTCCATGGAATGCGTCGGCAACCTGATGGTTATCAAGACCCTCTCCGCCAGCGCAAATGCAGCCTGCGAGGCCATCGATTCCATGAAGTGGAATGAGGTTCTCGGCACCATCGCCGGCGATAATACCCTTCTTATCATCGGCCGTTCCCCCGAAGCCATCGATACCATCCAGCAGCGCTTCAATAGCCTCATCAAGCGCGGCTGACCCGGCCTCGGCTAACCACCACCCATAACCAACCACGACTCAGCCATCCCCCCACGGAAGGGGAGGTAGATCAGCATGCTTCTGGAACTGACAATCAAAAATATCGCCCTCATTGAATCGCTGCGCATCGAATTTGCTCAGGGATTCAATGTGCTTACGGGTGAAACGGGCGCGGGCAAGTCCATCGTCGTCGATAGCGTAAACCTTGCCCTCGGCGGTCGGGCAGATCGGGATATGATTCGCACCGGCGCGGATAAGGGCGGCGTGCAGGCCGTCTTCGATATTGCAGATAACCCGGCCGCCCTCGCCATGGCGGAGGAACTCGGCGTCGATGCAGACGGCGGGCTCGTTTCCGTTACCCGCGAGCTTAGCCGCAGCGGCCGCAATATCTGCCGCATCTCCGGCGTGTTGCTGCCCCTATCAGCCCTAAAGCAGTTCACTGCCCTTCTCGTGGATGTCCACGGTCAGCATGAGCATCAGGCGCTCATGGATCCTAAGCGCCATATGGCGTTCCTCGATGCCTTCGGCGAAGAGCCGCATCGCTCAGCTATCTCCGCCGTCCGCGAGGCGCATGCCCAGCGCGCAGCCACAGCCAGCCAGCTCCGCAGGCTCCTTAGGGATGCCTCCGAAAAGGAGCGCCTTATCGATACCCTTCGCTATCAGACACAGGAGATATCCGCCGCCCGCCTCAAGCCCGGCGAGGAGGAAAAGCTGGAAAAGAAGCTGCGTATGCTGGAAAATGCCGAGCGCGTCCGCACGGGCGTGGAGGAGGCATATGCCCTCACCTATGGCGGCGGTCGCGGCATGAGCGCTCAGGAGGCGCTCGTCCGTGCCAGCGCAGCCCTCGAAGCCATCTCCAGCCTTGACCCACGCTTCCAGAAGCTCGCCGGCGAGCTTAAGTCCCTCTATTATGGCGTGCAGGATGCCGGCGTGCAGCTTCAGGCGCTCAATGAGGAAATGAACTTCGATCCCCGCCTCATGGATAAGATATCCGAGCGGCTCGACCTCATCTCCCGTCTGGAGCGCAAATATGGCTCCACCGAGGAGGAGGTCATCGCATTCGGCGAGCAGGCAAAGGCTCGCCTCAGTGAGATCGAAACCGGCGAGGAGCAGATACTTGCCCTCAAGCGGCAGCTCAAGGCGGAGGATAGGGCGCTCAGAGCCGCCTGCGATGCGCTCAGCCAATCCAGACATGCCCTCGCCAGCGAGCTGGAGCAGGGCATCCTCGCACAGCTGAGCGACCTCGGCATGGCTCGCACCCGCTTCTCGGTTAGCTTCGTCCCTCTGGATAAACCAACCGCAGATGGAGCTGAAGCCATTGAGTTCCTCATTGCACCCAACCCCGGCGAACCGCTCAAGCCTCTGGCGTCCATCGCCTCCGGCGGCGAGCTTTCCCGCATGATGCTTGCTCTCAAGGCGCTGGCGCTGGATCGCGGCGGCGTGGATTCCATGATCTTCGATGAAATCGATACCGGCGTGTCCGGCCGCATGGCGCAGGTCGTGGGGGAGAAGATGCAGCAGATCGCCGCCAAGAAGCAGGTGCTCTGCGTCACCCACCTGCCCCAGATCGCCGCGCTGGGCGACTGCCACTTCCGCGTGGAAAAGCATACCGATGGCGAGCGCACCCAAACCAACGTGGTTCGGCTCGATCGCGACGGACGCATCCACGAATTGTCGCGGCTCGTCGGCGGCGCAGAGGATAGCCAAAGCTCCCTCAGCCATGCCGCCCATATGCTCGATCAGGCACGCCGTCCAGCCAAGCAGAGCTAATAATGTAAATCTGATGTTAATTTAGACAAAGACCCGCAGTGCAGCCACGCATTACGGGTCTTTTTTGCTGCCTTTTTGCAGCCAAACCACCCATTTAGCTGCGTTTAGACCAACCACAGACCAATGTCCCATTTTCATCACATGGCTGAATTTGCGTAAATTTTGTGCATCCTGCTAATATTGTTGAGACATGCACAGCATAATGTAATAATTTTGTGGTTCATTAAGCCTATACAAAGCGTTCATCAGTTGATAAAGCTCTTGATTTATAATCCAAGTATATTATGACTAATGTTCGGCTGATCCAGCGCCTTGATGCAGACCATTTGCAACGAAAAAAACGCTGAAAACCGATCCGAGCGGAGCAAAAAGCCATACAATGACCAATAGAAAGAGCCTAAAAGCCAAATGAAGAATAGACAAAGCGGCGCTTCGGCAGGAAATTGCCTGCCCAGCAGCCTTCAATATCGTAAGCAGCATAAAGTACTGGAACCTGCGCTGGTTCTGCTGGCATTCCTGCTGGCGATCGCGGTGGTTCAGCTTTCCATATCGAAGTATTCCGTCAACAGCGCCTATGGTATAGCCCAGCTTGCCGCCCGGCAGGCAGCCGCCCAGTTCCAGCAGATCATGGAGGGCAGCTTCCGCGAGCTTACCATCGCAGCCGATGCCTTGCAGACTGCCGAGGCAAACCAGACCGCGCCCGACCTGCGCAGCACCCTGCTGGGCGACCTCGTTGGCGGCACTTCCCTTGAAAATATCGCATTGATCGAGGGAAATACCCTCACCTACGCCAATGGAAGCACAGCCGAAACGCAGGAAACAAAGGTTTATATCGTCTATCGCCGCGATGGCGTGAGCGGCAAGATCATTACAGAGGATAGCGGCGCCATCGAGCTTCGCGTGCCGGTGGATGTGCAGCGCGAGCTGGTTGGCTGGCTGGATTTGGAGAGACTGGATCAGCAGCTGCTCGGCATGCTGGATGGCAGCTATAGCTATGCCCTCTATAATTCTGCCACCGGAAAATACCTCGTCAACCGCAGCGATTTTGAACAAAAGCGCTATTATGATACCCTGCTTGATATCGATGTGGACGGCAGCGCCGCCGCCCTTATGACCTCCAGCGAGGCTCAGGCAAGGGTTCGAATCGGCGGCGAGTCGATCTACATTGCCCAGTGCCCCAGCGGCATACAGCCGTGGTGCGTGGCTCTGATGCTGCCGGAGGAGCTTGCTTCGACGGAAAACAGCCATATCCTGCTGTGGCTGCACGTTGCAAGCGCCGCCTTGCAGCTTGGCTTGCTCGCTTACGCGGCGGTTTACCTCGTCCGCAGCTGCTCCCGGGAGAAGAAGATCTGGCTCCAGCGGCGTCGGATGGGCGTTGCAATGCTGGATAGGCTCGCCAACGATGCCTCTCTGGTGATCTGCGCTTACAGCCGCAGCGAGGATAGGATAAAGGATTTCCACGAGGGCTTCAGGCTCAACGGCTGCGCCGATCATGAGCCGCCCAAGAGCATAGAGGCGCTTTCCAGCCAGTATGGCATAGCTGAGGATGATGTGGAGCAGCTGCGCGAGAGCCTGCGGGAGTGCCGCAGCGGTCTGTGTTCGGAGCTGAACCTGAATGCCTCGGCGCAGGATGGCGAGCATCTGCTGCGCATAGAGATGCAGTGCATGGAGGACAGGCAGGACTGCGTGCTGCTTTCCCTGCGGGATTGCACGCTGGATATGGAGCGTGAGGATGTGCTGCTGGCCGAGGAGAGCTTTCGGCGGCGCATGCAGGGCAAGGCTATGAGCATATGGCAGATCGATGTTGCCCGGAATCGCTGGAAGCTGACGGGCGGCAGCGTGCCGGATGCACTGCGCAGGCTGGGCGTCAACGGCGAATGTCGCGATTACATGTGCGACCTTGCCGGCGCTCTGCGGGAGTACATCGAGGCGAACGACTACGAATGCTGTGCCGAACAGATGAGCGTGGAGGGGCTGAGCAGGCTCATGCGCACCGGCGGTCACCAGACCACGCTGGAGTGCCGTGCGCATTCCCTAAAGAGCGGCGCTTACGAGTGGCACAGGCTGCTGGTTCGCGTATACAGGCATCCTGAAAAGGGTGAAATGATCGCCGATCTCTATGTAATGAATGTGGATGCGGAGAAGAATGCCGAGCTGGAGCGGCAGGAGCGCGCCCGCGTGCTTCAGCAGACCCTGACGGCCATCAGCGGCATCTATAACGGTCTTTACTATGCGGAGCTGGATATGGATAGGTGCTATACGGCAAAGGCCGTTGGCGGCAGCATTTCCAGCCAGCTGAGCCAGAGCTATCGTGGCATGGTGGACGCCTTCGTGGCTGGCGATGTGCATCCCGAGGACAGGGAAGCGATACGGCAGCTGCTGGATCCCTATCATCTGCGCAGGCGCATGACGGAAAACTCCCATCTGGTTCGCCATGAATATCGCAGGCGTGTGGGTGAAAATTATGAAACCGCCGCCATCATCGTGCAGGCTGCACGATTCGAAAATGGCACTGTGCGCGATATCGCCATCGCCATGCGCCGCTATACCGAAAAGGCAGAAAAGGGTAATATGTCGATCTGACAATTGCACATGTGTGGTATAAAAAGGAGCTAAACCAATATGGTTTAGCTCCTTTGCTGCGCCTAGCAGCCATATTTGATCCTGATGCGGTCGAGCTTGCGGCCAAAGGGTCGCGAGATGAGGTTCAGGAAAACCACGTTGGATACCGCATAGATAATGGTATAGGGCAGGGCGGTTGCCAGCGCGGCAAGATAGAGGCCGAGGTTGAAGCTGCCGTTGTACCACGTGACCGTCCAAACATCCATCACGAAGGAGTAAGCTATCCCGGCAAACACGCCGTAGAGGCTCATGACGATACGGCTTTTGCGTATCGGCTTGGCAAGCAGGCCGGCAAGCAGCCCGATCAGCCCCCACGAAAGCATCTGAAACGGCGTCCAAGGTCCTTGTCCGGCATAGAAATTCGATATCAGCGCCGAGAGCGCGCCGGTGAGGAAGCCTGCCTCGCCGCCGAGATAAACCGCCGTAATGACGACCACCGCCGTCACCGGCTTGAATGCCGGTATCACGGAGAAAATGAGCCTGCCAAGCACCGATAGCGCCGTCATTACCGCCACGAGTATCATCCGCCGTGAGCCGGTCTTCCGCCGCTCATAGCCGCAGCAGAAGAGCAGTATGGACATCAGCGTAACCAGCAGCGAGGTGAGGGCGTAGCTCCTGCGTCCCGGGCCCACAGAGAAGCCAAGCACCAAGGCAGGGATCAAAATAAAGGGCAGTATGATGCCCAGCGCCCGCCGCAGCCGCTTGCTTCTGATCACGGGCAGGCGAAGCTCTGGCCGATGGAAGGTGATCTGCTTCATCTGTGACCGCCATTTCTGCGGCAGAGCGCCGCTGCATCCTCCGCCGTGGCTACGCCGGTATACCAGCCGCGACAGATGCGGTTTGCGGAGGTGGTGTAGAAGCTGTTCGCATCAAAGAAGCTGCGCGGCAGATCCTCCGATACGATCTCACCCCGGAAAAAGAGCGCGCATCGATCGGCACACTTGGCGGCAAACTCCACATCGTGGGTCATGATAAGCACGGTAACGCCATCCGCCTTCAGCCGTTGCAGGATATCCAGTACGTGCCTCTGGCTGTGTGCGTCGATGCCCTTGGTTGGCTCGTCCAGCAAAAGCAGCCGGGGTCTGGATGCAAGCACCTTCGCAAGGGCAACCAGCTGCTGCTCGCCGCCGGAGAGATCATAGGGATGCAGCTCCAGCAGGTGATCTAGGCTATAGGGCAGGGAGGCAGGGTCGCAGCCAACCTCCTGTAGCTCCTCGCGCACGGTCATCTTCAGGAAAACGGTCTGTACGTCCTGCGGCAGCATGGCAACGCACTCCCGATAGAGGGTCTGACCGCGGTATTTCTCTATCCTCTGGCTGAATATGCGCACCGAGCCGCTGTAGGCATGCAGAAGCCCCGCGCAGAGCTTTAGCAGCGTGGATTTGCCGGATCCATTTGCGCCGAGGAAGCAGAATATCTCCCCGCAGCGCACGCTCAGGCTGAGGTCGCTCAGTACGTCTGGCAGCTCCCGTCCATAGCGGAAGCATATGTTCTTCAGCTCGAGGGCTACTTCCTTCGGGCGCTGGGGAGCCTCGATGGGCAGGCTGGATACCTTGTTTGCATAACCTTCCCGCACAAAGCGCCGACCCTCCCGCACGGTAATGGGGCAGGCGCCGCTTCCATCCAGCGAATGGAAGAGCCGAACCGCGCCGGGCATGGCGTCCAGCAGGCTTGGGTTGCTGCGCAGCCGCTCGCAAGCGGCATGAGGCGGAAGATTAAGGCTGAGGCTGCCGTCTTCCAGAACCAGCACACGGTCTGCCATGGGCAGCGCTTCCTCCAGCCGATGCTCGATGAGGATAATGGTAAGCCCCATGTCCTGATGGAGCTTGCGAATGGTTGCCAGAAAATCCGAGGCCGCGATGGGGTCGAGCTGGGAGGTTGGTTCGTCCAGCAGCAGTATGTCCGGCTGGGCAACCATCACGGCAGCAAGGTTCAGCAGCTGCTTCTGACCGCCGGATAGCTGGGAAACATCCCGCTCAAACCAGTCGGCGATGCCAAAATAGCTCGCCATCTCAGCCACGCGACGGCGGATAACGCTCTGCGGCAGAGCCAGATTTTCCAAGGCGAAGGCAAGCTCGTGCCAAACCTTGTCGGTCACAAGCTGCTGTTCCGGGCGCTGCATAACGTAGCCAATGCGGGCGGCGGAGATACCCTCGTTCATATCCTCCACAGGCTGACCAAAGCAGTAAATGCTGCCGCTGCGCTCGCCGAGGGGAGCCAGCTCCCGCTTGAGCATGCGCATGAGGGTGGATTTGCCGGAGCCGGTGGCCCCCATCAGCACGATAAAATCGCCCGCCTCAACGCTGAAGCTGACGTGCGATAGTATGTCCCTCTGTGCTGCCGGATAGCGGAAGCTCAGATCTTCGACTTTAAGAATTTCCAACGGATCATCTCCTCCACTTCCATTATAACGGGCAAAAGGCTCAGCAGCGCATAGGCGATGGTCGCTGCGATTGCCAGCGGCGTGGGCGCGGGCATGGCAAAGCTCGGATAATAGCTGCAAGTCAGGCTGCCCGAGGCCGCCGCCCATATGGTGACGCTGGAGAGCAGCAGGCAGAGCAGGCAGGCAAGCCCATCCTTCATTCGAAAGTGAAAGAGGGCAAAGCGCGTGCGCCTGCCAATGCCGTAGCCGCGGGCGGACATGGAATCAGCGGTAATCACGCCGTTCTCCAGCGCCCAAGAAACCAGCACAGAGAATATGCGTACCTCGCCGCGAATGCGGTCAATGAGGTTTTCTTCCCGGAACAAGCCGAGCGCCCTCTGCGCATCCCGCACCCGCTTTGCCTGTTGGCGAAGCAGGGGAATATAGCGCAGGGCAATGGAGAGTATCAGCGTGAGCTTGGGCAGTGCCGAACCAAATACATAGAGCAGCTTGTCGCTGGTCATGATCTGCTGAAAGGAGCGGAACCAGTAGAGCGCCGATAGCAGCATCAGCCCGAACACAAGCCCGTAGAGCACGGCTTCAAGGGTGATGGGATTATCATTCAATATAAAAAGCACGCTGCTGCCCGCATGTGAGAATATGGGGTTGAGCAGCACCGACAAGCCAAATAACATGAGGTAGCCTGCATGCTCCTTCAGCCGTGTGTCTGGATTGCGCAGCAAATAATAGCTGAGCGCGCCGATGAGGGAGATGAGCAGCATCGCCGGGTTCATCAGGAACATGGCAATGCCCGCCGTCAGTATCAGCCAAAGAAAGGCGGCGATGGGGTTCAGCTCAGCCAGTGTGTTCATTTCAGATCCTCGCCATTTGAAAGTGTGTATTGCCAGAGAACCACGTCGCCATCCTTGAGCACGCAGCTCTCGCAGCCCACGGAGGGGAAGACTCCGTTTACGGAATACATCCAACCGGACTGGGAGCCAAGGTCAAATTCATAGAGGTTGGCAATGCCGTTGACATACGCCATGCCCGCCGTGGCTCCGCTGTGCTCCAGCTGGAGATGATGCTCCTTGGCTGCGCGAAGAAGCGCGTCAAGCACCGTTTCACCCTCCGCAAAGGGTACGTCGCAGGCGGGCAGGATCACGCCGTCCTCTGGAGTCACGCCGTTTGTACCCCTGCCGGCCACGGTATCGCAGCGTATGGCAAGGCTGACTGTGCCGGCTGGGTCGGCTACGGTCTGCGGCGTATAGTAGCTCGAGGTTGGCTGGATATCAATCATGGTCACTGCAGCGGCAAGTAGCAGGCACACCAGCGCGGTGCTGAGCAGGCGCTTGGCACGGCCGTGCCTTTTTGCAAGCATAAGTATGACGCCGATGATGGCAAGCAGGAGTATGGCTGCATATGCCCATAGCTTCCAGCCAAGCTCTGCCTGAAGAGCCACAAGAGCGCTTGCATCGATGCTTTGGGCAGCCACGTCCCGCAGGGCATAGAGCGGCGATGCAGCCTCGATGGATGCAAAGGCAGCCAGAGCCTGAACCGTCGCCGTGGCGTTTGCATCTCCACCGAGCTGGTGGGCAAAGGAGCCGTCCGGCAGCCGGTGGGCAAGTATCGCTTCGGCGATGGTATTGCCGTTCTTTATAAAGCGCTCGTCGGCGCTGGCATCAATGCCGAGGGAGGAGAGGGCGATCAGCACCTGACAGGCGCTCTCGCAGTTCTCCACGCCGTAGCTGGCATAACCGCCGCTTAGCTTCTGTGCGCCGGAGAGAAAGCCAAGCCCGGATTCGATGGCATCGGCAACCTCGGCTTGATAAGCGGAACCATCATAGCAGGCAAGCGCCTGCAAGCACATGGCGGTGACGTCTGCATCGGAGTAATTGCCGTTTACAGCCCAGCCGCCGTCCTCCTTGCGCAGGGCTAGCAGCTGCTCGGCCAGCTTGTCTGCGCTCCAAAGCTCGGACGGAGCGCCCGCATTGAGCAGGTGCAGCCCGTAGATATAGCTCATGATGCCCATCTGACCCACGGCTGCGTCCACCATATCGGCGGTCACGTATTCCCGTCCGCCGCAGGCGATCAGGGTGAGCATGGCGCGCATGCGGCTGGATGGATTGCTCAGCTTGCCTTCCTCCAGAGCCTCCCGCAGGGCGCGTGCATAGGCGGCGGAATCAAAATCCACGCCGAGGCGGCTGAGGGCAAAGATATAGTGGTCCGCCGAACCGTTGACCTCGGGCGCGAGGATATTATCCACCCAAGCCTGCAAGCTGCGCTCGCCGCGGGCATGGGTGATAACGCCGTCGATGATGCTTGCGGCGTCATCGGCGGCGTGGGCAGCGCTCATTGCGGGCAGCGCGGCTGTCAGCAGCGCGCAGGCAAGAACGAGTATCCAATAAAGCTTGTTTTTCACTAGAGAGCTGTGCTTCATTGCTTAATCAGGCTTGGTTGCTTGGTTGCTTGTGTTATAGAGGAAGCGGGATCAGCCGATCTCCACGCGGCAAACCGGGGGAACGAGGATCATGCTGTCGCTGCGGGCGGAAATGACGCAGGAAGCATCCACGCTGAAGCTTACCTTGCCCTCGGCGTCGGTCACGAGGTCGGTATCCACGCCGTCAACGGTGATGATCGCGCCCTCGAGGGGATAGGTCAGAGGATTCCAGTTTGCATCGAAGCCATAGGCGGTCAGGGTAAGCTCTGCCTCGCCAGCCTCGCCGGTGAGGATGCCGCAGTCAAAGAAGCAGTAGGTGTCCGTCCAGCTGGTGAGATCCTGATAGCAGTAAGCATTGATCATGTCGCCGTCCGCCACGGTATCCGCGAGGGAGAGGGAGGCTACGTTGTTTACATAGTAGCCATAGGAACCGCCGTTCGCCACGCCCCAGAGCTTGCTCAGGCTAAGACCATAATCGGAATCCACAGCCTCATAACCCTCGGCAGCGCCGCCGGGATAGGCAGCCTCGTGGGCGAGGCAGAGCGCATCGGAAATGGTGAGCATGCCGTCGCCGTCGGTATCGCTCATTTCAACGGGCAGGTAGGCAAGCTGAACGCCGTCGCTTGTGATGCTAACATAGACGGTTTCAGCCATGGCGCAGCCGCCAACGGCCAGCGCCAGAGCAAGGATGCTCAGGATAATTGCGCGTGCAGTGTTCTTCATGGTTAGGTTCCTCCTTATGCTTGCTTTAGTTGCTTGCTTGAGCCAAAGCCTTGCTCAGAACAAGAAAAAAGCGCCACGCCGCCAAGCAGGCGACGATCAGCGCACATCTCCGGCAAATACCTCCGCATCAGCCGTGCAAAGGCATATACCAAAGGCTGCGCTTTTCCTGCCCAAAAACGTAAGCCTCAGCCGCGATCAACGCGGCATCTTGCAGCAAAGCGGCAGGCGTCCCGACTCATGCCCCGCTGGGGCATTCACGGTAATGGCGGTTGCGACGGTCTCTCACCGTACTTCCCCCGCTCGCTTTGCACAGGCTCAATACAAAAGCCTGCATAAACTCTAGCACATCGCCAATGAAAAGTCAATCGCAGGGCAGTTAAGTTTGAAAATGAAATTGTCTGGTTGAAAAAGGCGGAGAGCTGTGTTAAAATAACTGCCAGTGCCGCCAGCGCACGGAAGAGGAAAAATCAGCAAGGGTTCGTATCTTGCCGAAATCAATTGAAAAGCCTTGCCGGTCGCTGAGGCGTTTTCAGTGAGATGAGCGCCAACAGGATCAGACCGAGGCTGAGCGCCAGATGCACAAGACTGCCGCTGAGCAGGTAAAAGATCAGCATCGAGCCGGCCACGAGCAGGCAGCGCGGTGCGTTTCTCCGGCGCAAGAGCAGGTGCAGTATGCGTGCGGCATGGCGTGTGCGCGGCTGGCTTGGCGCGGCTGGCTGGCTGCGCAGAATATTTGGATGCTCGCAGATGAGCTGGACAAGCAGCGGCGCATCGATCACTGCTACCCGCGGAGCCTTCAGTTCGGCGGCGAGGGCGCGGCAGTCGGGACTTGCCTTGCAGCTTGCGCAGACCACCATGCGCTCGGCATCCCTGTTCCGCCGCCATAGCTCAAATAGCGCCTCTGGCTGCAAATCGCAGGATGGATGCCTCTGAATGAGCTGCACCCGCCCAACCTCGCCATAGGCAAGCTTCACCAGCTGCTCGGCAGCGCTGCGGGCGGCGGACTCCTCCATGCAGGCAAGGGTCATGATGCTACCCCGAGCGCTGCGGCGCAGGTTCCGGCGGCGAAGCAGGGGCAGTCCCTGCACGGCTGCTGCAATGCGGCGAAAAATGCGTCCAAGCAGCACGATGCACAGCATGGCGAGGGCTGCGCTGAGGATGCGGTTTTTGAAGGTACGCTGAAAGAAAAAGTAAAATGCAGCGGCGAGGAGCAAGTCCAGCGCGGCACGATCAATTTTTTTGCCCATAGAAGCCTCCCTTTGCAGGTTTTTCAGTAAGTCTTGCCGAAATTAAATAGAATATACAGAAGCCAATTTAGCTTTGGTTCACATTGATGCATTAAGCTATTCTTATCGGAATGAAAGAGGTGGTTGCCATGCGGATCGGCATCATGGGCGGAACGCTCGACCCGGTGCATCTGGGTCATCTGGCAATTGCCCGCGCCGCGATGGAGCAGCTAAAGCTGGATGGCGTGATGCTGCTGCCCGCCGGTGATCCGCCCCACAAGGGAAACCTTGCCCCCAAGGAGGATAGGCTGGAGATGGCTCGTCTGGCTGCGGCAGAGCTGAACGGCGGCTTTGCCTGTGCGCTGGAAACGAGGCGCTCCGGTACGACCTACACCGTGGATACCCTCACCGAGCTGCGGGAGATGAACCCACGCACGCAGTGGTGCTATCTGGTCGGCGCGGACACGCTGAAGGTTATAGATACATGGCGGCGCTTCGACGAGGTTGCCAAGCTGTGTGAGATCGCGGTGCTTGGCCGCGGCGCTGAACCTGCCGATCAGGCGCTGGCACGGAGCCTTGAGCAGCGCTACGGCGCGCAGATCCGTCTGCTGCCCGTGAGCGGCCCGGAGATATCCTCCACAGAAATCCGCCGCCGGGTGAACCATGGCTTGGATATCGGCGCTCTGGTTCCAGATAGCGTCGCGGCATACATCCGCTCCCATGGGCTCTACCTCTGCGGCATGCAGCGAAATGAGCTTATGCAGGAGCTTCAGTCCACCCTTTCGCCGGGCAGGCTCCGACACACGCTTGGCGTGGCGGAAACGGCGCTTCGGCTGGCGGAGCGCTATGGCGTGGATGCAAAAAAGGCTGAGCTTGCAGCGCTTCTGCACGATTGTGCCAAGCACATGCCCGTCGAGGAGATGCGCGCGCTGGTAAAGCGGGGCTGCACCGACAGCGATGATGAGGAAATGGCAAACGAGCGGGTGCTGCATGCGCCGGCAGGCATGGTTTGGGCGCGTGAGCGCTTCGGCGTAAACGACCCGATGATCCTCTCCGCCATCCGCAGGCATACGCTGGGCGACCGGGGCATGAGCCCTCTGGATGCGCTTATCTACACGGCGGACTTTATCGAACCCAACCGCAAGCCCTTTGACGGGCTGGAGGAGGCACGGGAGCTTGCCGAGCATGATATCTTCGCGGCGGCGAGGCGCTGTGCGGAGCTAACCAACCAATTTGTATTGAGCGGAGGCGGGAAGCCGCATCCGAAGACGCAGCTGATGCTGAATAACAGCAGCAAATAGACAAGGAGGAAGAAAATGATCGATTCCAAGCAGCTTGTATTGAAGGCAGCAAAGATACTGGATGAAAAGGGTGCAAAC
Source organism: uncultured Oscillospiraceae bacterium (assembly GCA_964458825.1). Lineage (GTDB taxonomy): Bacteria > Bacillota > Clostridia > Christensenellales > Aristaeellaceae > SFTH01. The sequence goes on from CAYWLE010000001.1 coordinate 27,049, forward strand.
GACATCGAGATACTGGAGGTAAGCCACCTGACCTCCATCACCGATTATTTCCTTATCGCCAACGGCAGAAACGTGCAGGCTGTGCGCACGCTGGCAGAGGATCTGGAGGATAAGCTTGCGGAGGAGGGCATCGAGCCGCGCCGCAAGGAGGGCGAGCGGGAGAGCAAGTGGATCGTGCTGGACTATGCCCACGTGATCGTGCATATCTTCCATCCCGACGAGCGGAAATACTATAACATCGAAAGGCTCTGGCAGGATGGAACCAATCAGATTCCCTTCATCCCGCTGGAAGGCAAATAAACATATATAAGTATATTAAGGATAGGATCTGTTTCAAACCAAGGAGGCTGCTACATGTGCAAGCACGAACACAAAATATTCAATTCCAAATATGAGTGCATGAGCCGCGACGAGCTGATTGCCCACCAGAGCGCCAAGCTGCGCGATGTAGTGAAGCACGAGTATGAAAATGTGCCGCTCTACCGCGCCAGAATGGATGAAAAGGGCGTCAAGCCCGGCGATATCCGCACCATAGAGGATTTGAGATACCTGCCCTTCATCGAAAAGACTGACCTGCGCGACGAATTTCCTTATGGCCTGCTTGCTGTGCCGAGGGAGGAGATCGTGCGCATCCATGGCTCCAGCGGAACCACCGGCAAGCCCATCGTATCCGGCTATACCCGGGGCGATGTGGAGATATGGAGCGAGATGATGGCGCGCACACTCACCGCTGCGGGCTGCGGGCAGGGCGATATCGTGCAGGTTGCCTATGGCTTCGGGCTATTTACCGGCGGCTTCGGTGCCTATCAGGGTGCGGACAGGATCGGTGCCATGGTACTGCCCATGTCCAGTGGCAATACCCAGCGCCAGATTATGATGATGCACGATATGGGAACCACCATCCTCTGCTGCACGCCCAGCTATGCCACCTTCCTTGGCGAAACCATACGCGAGATGGGTATGGATCCCAAGAAGGATCTCAAGCTGCGTGCCGGCTGCTTCGGTGCGGAGCCTTGGACGGAGGCAATGCGGCAGAAGATAGAGGAACTGCTGGGCATAGACGCCTGCGATATCTATGGTCTTACGGAGATATGCGGTCCGGGCGTGGCCTACGAGTGCCTCGCCAAGAATGGCATGCATATCAACGAGGATCACGTGATTGCCGAGATACTCGACCCTGCCACCGGCGAGCCGCTGCCCTATGGTCAGGAGGGCGAGCTGGTGTTTACCACCATTACCAAGCGTGGCATGCCCATGCTGCGCTACCGTACCCACGACCTGTGTACCCTGACGGATGAAAAGTGCGCTTGCGGCAGAACCTTTGCCCGCATGGGTCGCATCACCGGCCGTACCGACGATATGCTCATCGTGCGCGGTGTGAACGTATTCCCCAGCCAGATTGAATCCGTACTGGTGAAGACCCATGGCGTGGCTCCCCACTACATGATCTATGTGGATCGTGAAAACTCCAGCGATGTTATGGAGATACAGGTGGAGCTGACGGAGGAGATGTTCTCCGATACCGTGGGACAGATCGAGCAGGTGCAGAGAAGCATCTTCGAGGGCATCAAGTCGGTGGTTGGCGTGGCAACCAAGATCAAGCTGGTTGCTCCGAAATCCCTCCAGCGCTTCGAGGGCAAGGCAAAGCATGTAGTGGATCGCAGAAAGCTGTAAAGAGCGGCACTTGGGAATGAACATGAACAGCATCTAACAAGATACCCGACGGCAGATAGGGAGGCTTACGAATATGTTTATCAAGCAGATATCGGTATTTCTGGAAAACCGACCCGGCACCCTGCGCGAAATGACCAGCACGCTCGGCGAGGCGGGCATCGATATTCGGGAACTGAGCGTTGCAGACACTCAGAACTTCGGCATCGTGCGCATGATCATGCGCTCGGATGTGATCGATCCCACGATGGCTCTTTTGAAGAAGAATGGCTATACCGCGAGGATCAACCACGTGATCTGTGCGGAAATATCCGATGCACCCGGCGGGCTTACCAAGCTTCTCGGCATAATTGAGGATGCGGGGCTTTCCGTGGAATATATGTATGACTTCCGCAGGAATGCCAGAGGCAACGCGTTGATGGTGCTCCGGCTCTCGGAAAACGACCGCGCCTGCAAGGTTCTGCTGGATGCCGGCGTGGTGGTGTATTCTCAGGAGGAAATTAATAAATACTAAATTGCGGGATCAAGCCTGTGGATGGAGGGGGAGAGGCATTGCTCTCCCTCTGTCTTTTGCCTGCTATTTGCCCGCTATATTGAAAGGATGGATCGATCATGGAAAAGCGCAGATGCGATATGGATGCAGCATACCTTTGGGATCTGACGGCGATATTTGCCGATAATGCGCAGTGGGAGGCAGCCTTGACCGACGCTGAGGCGAGGATCGCCGCGCTGGATAGTCTTCCCGGCTCGCTGGGTGCTTCAAGGGAAGCGCTCAAGGCTGGCTTGGATAAGATATTCGCCGCAGCAGAGCGGCTGGACAAGGTATATACCTATGCCTTCCTCAATTCCTCCGGCGATAATGGCGATCCTGCCGCGCAGGAGATGCTGGAGCGTGCCACCCGGCTGTATGTGGCGTTTTCCACGGCGACGGCTTTCCTCAGCCCGGAGCTTCTCTCCATCGAAGCAGCCAAGCTGGATCAATGGATGGCTGCCGAGGACATGGCTTTCTACCGCCATATGGTTGGCGACGTCTGCCGCAGCCGCAGCCACACCCTGTCCGAGGCGGAGGAGCGCCTGCTCGCCATGCTGGGCGACGCGGCGCAGACTCCTAAAAAGACCTTCGACCTCTTCGAGAGCGTGGACATGCGCTTCCCCGAGATGAAGGATGGCTCTCCGCTTACCCACGCCCTCTTTGGCAGGTATCGTGAGAGCGGCAATGCTGATATCCGCGCCGAGGCATTTGAGAAGTATTTCGGCGAGTATCGGAAGTATATCAATACGCTGGCGAGCCTCTATTCCGGCAGCGTGAAGCTGGATTGCTTTTATTCTCAGGCGCGCCGCTATCCGAGCGCTCTGGAAGCCGCGCTTCATGCCAATAACATACCCACCGAGCTTTACCAGAACCTCATCTCCTGCGTGCGGGAGGGCATACCAGCCATGGACAAGTATCTTCAGCTGCGCAAGAGCCTCACCGGCGCGGATAAGCTCCGCCTGTGCGATCTCTATGCGCCGCTGGTGGAGGATGTGGACGCTGCGCTGGATTATGCCGAGGCACAGCAGATGGTTCTGGACGCCCTCAAGCCCCTCGGAGAGGAATACCAGTCCCTGCTCAGGCGCGCCTTCAGCGAGCGCTGGATCGATGTATATGAGAATAGCGGCAAGACCACCGGCGCCTATTCCTGCGGCGTGTTCGGCGTGCATCCCTATGTGCTGCTCAATTATAGCGGCGAATATGGCAATGCCTTCACCCTTGCCCATGAGCTTGGTCATGCCATGCATTCGTGGTTTTCCGATCAGAACCAGCAGTATGTAAACCATGACTATGCCATCTTCGTCGCCGAGGTTGCCTCCACGGTAAACGAAGTGCTGCTGACGAGGCATCTGCTCTCCAAGGAGACGGACAAAAAGAAGCGCGCCTATATCCTCAACCACCTGCTGGAGGCATTCCGCACCACCGTATACCGCCAGACCCTCTTTGCTGAATTTGAGCTGCGCAGCCATGCCATGTATGAGGCTGGCGAGGCTCTGACGGCACAGAGCTTGGATAAGCTCTATCACGAGCTGAACCAGAGCTACTATCCCGGCGCTGAGGGCACGCCTGAAACCGACAGCGAATGGGCGCGGATCCCCCATTTCTATAATGCCTTCTATGTCTATCAGTATGCCACCGGCTTTTGCAGCGCGGTTGCCATCGCCGAACGCATACTCAATGGCGGCGGCGCGGCGGATTACCTGCGCTTCCTCACCACCGGCGGCAGCATGTATCCCATCGATGAACTCAAGCTTGCGGGCGTTGATCTCACCAGCCCCGAGCCCATCCGCAGCGCGCTCAGGCTCTTTGATGCAACCATCGATGATTTCGCCGCCCTCATGCAGGCATAAACCGGCTGTTTCCTTCAGGAGGATATCATGTGTACCGCAATGAGCTATAAAACGGCTGCCCATTACTTCGGACGCACCTTGGATTATGAGCGCGGCTATGGCGAGCAGGTCATTATCACGCCACGCCGTTGTCCGCTGCACTTCCGTCGGATGGATGCTCTGGATAGCCATAGCGCCATCATTGGCATGGCTGTTGCGGTTGGTGATCAGGCGCTTTATTATGACGCCGCCAACGAGCATGGCCTTGCCATGGCTGGGCTGAACTTTCCCGGCAACGCCTGCTATTATCCCGAGACGGCGGGGAAGGATAATATCGCTCCCTTCGAGCTCATGCCGTGGGTGCTGGGTCAGTGCAAAAGCACCGCCGAGGCACGCTCCCTGCTGGAGAGGATCAACATCTGTAATATTGCCTTCAGCAATGAAATGCCGCTCTCGCCGCTGCACTGGATCATCTCCGACGGCTCTGCCTCCATCACCGTGGAAACCCTGCGCGACGGCATGAGGATCCATGATAACCCGCTCGGCATACTCACCAATAACCCTCCCTTCGATTACCACATGACCCACCTCTGCGATTTCATGGGCGCTTCCGCCAAGCCTGTGGAGAACCAGCTTGGCTTGCCAAGCCTCAAGCCCTATAGCCGCGGCATGGGCGGCATGGGTCTGCCGGGCGATTGGTCGTCCGCTTCAAGGTTCGTTCGGGCAGCTTTCGTCAAGCTCAGCTCCGTCTGCGGCGCGGGGGAGAATGAGAGCGTCAGCCAGTTCTTCCACCTGCTCGGCGCTGTGGAGCATACCCGCGGCTGCGTGCAGCTGGAGGATGGCTCCTATGAAATCACCCGCTACACCAGCTGCATCAATGCCGATACCGGCGTGTATTACTACAAAACCTATGAAAATAGCGGCGTCTGCGCTGTGGATATGCATCGCTGCGATTTGGATGGCTCGCATCTCTATGCCTATCCGCTCATCGATGAGATGCAGCCGCACTATCAAAATTGAGGCAATATATAGGAGCCGCCGGTAATGATAATCCGACGGCTCTTTTGCATGCTGCGCTATTGTTTTTTGTTCGCTGTGTAATCCGGCACGAAGCCCTCGAATATAGGTATCTCGCCAGAGCAGATGGCTTCTGCAAAGCGCTCGGGGGTTCTGATCGTCCAGCATGCCATCGGCGTGCGAAATAGCGCGCGCTGTAAGCTTGGAACGGGGAAGGCGGCGTCTGCATCATAGGCGACAAAGTCCGGTCGGGCGAGGCTGTTGAGCGCTAGGCTCGCCAGCAGCCAAGCCACAGCCCTTCCGAAGCTGGGCAGGTACCCCTTCATCTCTGTCACAAGCTGTCCGCGCAGCACAGACCGCGCATGCCTGCGGAACCAGAGCAGGATCAGCGGATTGAAGGACTCGATCAGGTATCTTCCCCTGTAGCCGCGCAGCAGAGAGAGGGTCTTTTGGCAAAGCTCGGCGTTGCGGCGTCCGTTCTTTAGCTCAATCAGCAGCGGAACCCGACCGTTCACAAGCCTCAAAGCCTCCTCAAGGGTGGGAATCCTGCCGCCATGGGGCAGGGAAATGCCGCAAAGCTCCTCCAGATCCACCGCATCCAGCCTGCGGCTATCGCCTGTCAGGCGAAGCAGGTCGTCATCGTGAAAGACAACCACCGCGCCGTCACGGCTCAGCTGCACGTCCAGCTCGATGCCAAAGCCAGCTTGGCAGGCTGCCTCAAAGGCGGCAAGGGTGTTTTCGCAGCATGCCTGATCGTGCAGCCCGCGATGGGCAAAGGCAGCGCCGCGCCAGCGGTGCATGGCTCGCCGCCTGCGCGATGGAGCAAATGTGAATATCGCAGCGGCAGCCAGAACCAGCAAAATGATAAAGCCAAGCATGCATTTCCTCCGTGCAGCATCGTGATATCTATTATTATAGCGCATGCGGACAGAAAAGCAAGCATCCTCAAAGGATCCAAAAGAAGCACTCGGCAGATTAAGCGGCTCGCATCCATTTCTCTTTCCTTTATCTCTTTCCTCTTTTTCCATCAGCCAAGCGCAGTCAGAACCACGAAGCCAAGTATGGTCGGCTGCGTCATGATCGACAGCGTGGAGGAAAGGAAGCCAGCTTCGCTTGCATCGTGGGAGAAGGCGGACAGCACGAAGGGCGGCGGCGACGTTTACATCCATATGGTCGCTGTGGTCGTGGGTGGTCAGCAGGGTGTCCACATTGCGCAAGGCAAAGGGATCGATCACGCAGGGTACATTGCGCAGGTTCGGCTGGATCTTCTGGCAGCCGATGAAATCAATAATTTCATCGAGGAGCTTGCCCCCAGCGGCGTTGCCGTGCTGCTGGCAGGCATCGACCGCACGGTATCCGGCACCGCCGCCCTCGCAGGCGCGGTCTGCTGCACAACCATCGTCAGCCACGGCATTACGCTATCCAGATTTGAGATACCCGCCTTCCTGCTCACGCTGGCAACCCTTGTGAAAAGCAGCCTTGAATTGACAAGCGCCGTCCCATGGATTATACTGTTTTTAACCACAGTTTTGCTGCTTTTGCCCATGAAAAAATGGCATTTCCGCCGCAAAAACAACTCAAATGACCAACCATAGACCAATCACAGACCAATACAAAACTGGCAATCCAAGGAGAAAAAACAGCATGTCGGAACGCAAAATGAAGCGGGTGCAGGACTCCTATACCACGCAGGTGCAGCTGCTGACCCAAGGCAACCTGAACGGCTATAACCGCCTCTTTGGAGGTCAACTGATGAGCTGGATGGATATCGTGGCTGGCGTCACGGCACGCCGCCATTCCGAGCGCAACGTGACCACCGTATCGGTGGAGGAGCTGGTCTTTCGGGCACCTGCCCGGGCGAATGAAACTCTTATGCTCACCGGCCACGTCTGCCATGTGGGCAAAAGCTCCATGGATGTGTGCGTTAACGTATATGTGGAGGAGCTGAATGGCAGTCGCAAGCTCATCAATACCGCCCACTTCGTCATGGTTGCTCTGGATGAAAATGAGCTTCCCACGCAGGAGCTGGTCTTTCGGGCACCTGCCCGGGCGAATGAAACTCTTATGCTCACCGGCCACGTCTGCCATGTGGGCAAAAGCTCCATGGATGTGTGCGTTAACGTATATGTGGAGGAGCTGAATGGCAGTCGCAAGCTCATCAATACCGCCCACTTCGTCATGGTTGCTCTGGATGAAAATGAGCTTCCCACGCAGGTACCCGGTCTGCTGATCGAAACAGAGGAGCAGCAGCGCCAGTGGGACGAGGCTGTCCGGCGGAGGATGCGCAAATGAAGCTCTTTGCACCGGACTACTACGCCGATTTTGCCTGCCTGAAGGGCGCTTGCAGCCATAGCTGCTGCGTTGGCTGGGAGATCGATATAGACGCCCAAAGCCTAGCGCGCTACCAACGCCTCTCCGGCGACTTGGGCGTGCGCCTTCGCAATAGCATAGAGCTTGGAGATGCGCCGCACTTTCGGTTGGCGGCGGGGGAGAGATGCCCCTTTCTCACGGAAAGCTGTCTTTGTGAGCTGATCCTGCGCCTCGGCTCGGACAGCCTATGCCAGATCTGCGCCGACCACCCACGCTATCGCAGCTTCCTTTCCGACCGGGTGGAGCTCGGGCTTGGCATGTGCTGTGAGGCTGCCTGCCGCCTGATCCTCAGCCATGCGGAGCCTGTGCGCCTGCAAGCCATCGGCGTGGATAAGCAGCCAGCCGAGCCGCTTTCGGAGGATGAGGAAGAGCTGCTTGCTCTGCGCAGCGAGCTGATCGCCATCATGCAGGAACGCAGCCAGCCCGTGGCAAGCCGCGTGGAGCATATGCTGGCCGCTGCCGAGCTTCCCTTCAGCTATGAAGCGCCGCGGTGGGCCGCCTTCCTCGAGGGGCTTGAGCGGCTGGATGATGACTGGACAGATAGGCTCCATCGCCTGCGCAGCCAGCCAGAGCAGCCGCTGCCCGACGCGCCGTGGCTGGAGCTTGCACTGGAGCAGCTGATGGTGTACCTTTTGCTGCGTCACCTGCCTGCCGCGCTGGAGGATGGCGACCTTGCCGGACATGTGCTGCTCTGCGCCGTGCTTTGGCATACCATCCGAGCCATGCTTGCCCGTGAGGAGGCTTGCAGCCTAGACGCCCTTGCCGAGCTTTGCAGGCTTTGCTCCTCAGAGCTTGAATATTCCGATGAAAACATATGCGCCATCCTCGATGCGCTTCAATCCATTTAACCAAACAAGCCACGCAAAAACCCTCCGCTTGCTCATCAAACGGAGGGTGAATTATGCCAGCCTGTGCGCTCTACACATCCTGCTGGCCGGTCATGATGCGAATGATCTCCCGGTCGGTTTCCCGCATGCCAAAGCGCCCGAGGCGACCGATGTTGTCGATCGTCTTCTCAACGCCCTTGGTCACGATGCCCTCGCCGCCGCGGAACTGCTGACCCGAGCGATACATATTCCAGCCAAGTATGCCCGCATCCACCGCCGCAGCGATCTTTGCCGCGCAGGAGGGCTTTGCGCCGTCGCAGATCATGCCGGAGATGGTTGCCAAGGCGTTTACCAGCGTGTGGGCAACCTCGGCAAAGCCGCCGCCATTGAGCCACGCGATGGCAGCGCCGGCCGCGCAGCCGGCGCTCACAGCGCCGCAGTAAGCGCTCAGGCGACCGATGCCTGTCTTCATGTGGATGGTCAAAAGGTCGCTCAGCAGCACGGCGCGCACCATGGTATCCTGATCCACCTTCAGCTCCTTGGCATACTCGATCACCGGCACGGAGGCTGTGATGCCCTGATTGCCGCTGCCGGATACGATGATGACCGGCATTTCGCAACCGCTCATCCTTGCATCCGAGCCAGCCGCCGCCATATAGCGCGCTCGCATCTTCACATCGCTTCCGTAGTTATCCCGGAGCACCTTGCAGATGTTCGCACCCCAGTCGTTCTTCAGACCTTCCTCGGCGATGGCATAGTTATAGTCGATCTGCCGCTCTACCAAGCCGCGCACGTCCTCAAGCGCACAGCCCTCGGCAAATTCCACGATGGCTTCCACGCTCATGCTGCTGCGGTCGGTCAGCCCGTCGGCGTTGGCAGCCTCGCTCACCTTGCCGCGGCTCAGCAGCCTCTCGCCGTTTTTCTCAATGGAAACGATATTGGTATGGTAGTCTGCGATCCGCAGTCTGACCCAGCTTTCTCCGGCGCGCAGGGTGATGATGATGTCGAATACCACATCTCCCTCTGCGGGAGCCACGCGCACCTCGCGCTGGTTCAGAAAGGCGCGGATATCAGCCTTCTGCTCGTCCGTTACCTCGCTGATGACCTCAAGTATCCGCTCAGCCCTGCCGGCAACCACGCCAGCGGCGGCAGCAGCCTCAATGCCCCTAAGCCCGCCGGTATTGGGCACAACAACGCTCTTTACGTTTTTGATGATGTTGCCGCTCGCCTCCACCAGCACGCTCTCCGGCAGGCAGCCGAGTATTTCCCGCGCCTTTGCCGCGCCGTAAGCAATGGCGATCGGCTCGGTGCAGCCCATGGCGGGCACCAGCTCCTCGCGCAGTATCTGCACAAAATGATGGTAGCGCGGATCCGTTCTCAGCACGCCCGTCCACCCCCTCTCAAAGCTTCTGTATTTACAGCAAAAAACCTATTTTCATTTTAACATGCCTGCGCACAAATTACAAGCCTGCCCAGCCTTGCAGGCGGAAAAAGCTTGACGGCGCGGCGGTTCTGCACTATAATAGGCTTGCAGTCCGGGCGTGTCTGTGGTTGAAAGTCGATGCCAGGCGCGGGCAAAGCGATCCACGTAAACCGGCAAAAGTCCGGCGAGCATGGCGCGCCTTAGAAGTAAGTCCTGCCGGAAAAAATCTAACCGAGAGGGCCAGTAGTGGGGAGGCGCATTGCCTTAGGAGCGAAC
>CAYWLE010000002.1:0-32654 GCA_964458825.1 uncultured Oscillospiraceae bacterium
GTATCATCATTGGCGATGAGCCAGCCTACCGTATGATCGATGGCGAATGGAAAACGAACCGTCCTTATGCCGTTGTACATAGAATGGCATTTTCTCAGAATGCCAGAGGGAAGGGATTGTCCAAGAGGGCGATTGCCTTGATAAAAAATTTCTGTATTGAGAATGGGATCGAAGCAATTCGTGTAGATACGCAAGACGAAAACAAAGTCATGCAGCATATTCTTGTCCGCGAAGGATTTGAATATTGCGGTCTGATTACTTTTGATGGAGGGCCAAAGCTCGCATACGAATGGGACCGATAAAACTAATCGCGATAAAAATGTTCTTAAGTAATATATCACCCTTCAAGGAAAAATCTTGCAGGGTGTTTTCTTATACACTGATATACATGTAAAACCGCAAGGCAGATCGCCCTGCGGTATTGATTTCATATGTGACTATCTGTCCCTGCCTTGGGATTTTTTGCTCTGCTTCGACTGAGAGTTCTGTTAACTCTCTTCCTGTAGCTGTCCGAGCCTGTTACGCACACTTTTGTAGTTTATACCGGCCAGACGCGCCTGTCTGCACAGATCTTTGGTCTGGAGCTTATACTGCCCGCCGTCCTTAATGAAGTGTGTTCCGCATTGACGGAACTCAAAATCGACCTGCTTGCGAATGCACTGCTCGCAGATGTCAAGCACCCAATCATAATCAAGCATCCGCGCCATGGATTCCACATTGGCATAGTTTCAAGCTCCCATAAGAATTATCTTTTTCTGACCGCAAGGCAGTAATTGACATGCTCAAAGGCTTTCATATCCGCCCCGGCCTTGTCAATGACGTCCCTTGCGATATGCGTGTTTACGAACTTGCGCAGCAGCTCCTTCGGTTCCTGCCTGGCAGGGTCGATTTCCGGTTCAAAAAACTGCGCTCCGCCGAGAACATAGCCCTGAACAGCGGAATATTCTTCCGCCGTCATCAGCTCCCTGGCAGGATGATCCGTAAAAACCGGATGCTCCTCATTTTCTGCGTGAAATGCCCGTCCGAACGCACTCATCAGGGCGGTAATGCTGGCTTTGTTATTCAAACCGTTCGAACTGTTCGTTTTGCCTCCTCCAGTTCAGTCATGTGCATGCCTTCGATCAGCTCCGCCGCACAGCCGCAGATCAGCGACAGTATGATAAACATGACTCCCAGCGCCACGGAGCCTTCGCAGCTGAAGGATAGCTCCTTCGATGCGACCTGCGCAAATTCCGCCGCGACGCTGTAGATAATGGTCGCCAGCAGGGAGCAGCCGCAGGGGAGGGCGATGGCGAGTATGCCGAAGCGCTTCATCTCCCACGCGCCATCGGCGGTAAAGGGCGTGCCTGCCTGAAGCTCATGCTTGAAGCACCGCTCGGCAAAGCGAGCCAGCACAGCCTCGCCAATGCAGGTGACGAGCCAGCCGGCCAGCGCTGCGGCAGCCAGACCAATGGCCTCCTCCGAGCCGAGCTTGAGCAGACCGTAGATGCTCGCACCACCGAGCTTGAATATCGCGCCGCCGCCAAGGGGCAGGCAGATCAGTCCCACCGCACAGATGCATGCGGAAACCAGCGCGACTATAAAGGCGATTTTGCTCATGATAGCGGCGATTTTAAAGAGTGTCTGGATGGTTTTGAGCTTTTTCATTGTATGTAAATTCCTTTCTTATTTGTATACAGGCTGTTTTGTATGCAGGAGAAGCAGCCGGTGCAGTAGCAGATGCGCTTATCGATCACATGCACGGTATGTACCTCGTTTGCGCACGCCAGATTCATGCCTTCCACAAAGGCTCGGGTCATGTGCATGGTGTCGCTGGCCTCGCGCTTGGGACTGCCGTTCAATATAAGTATCCGCATGGTAGGCTCCTCCTATGTGGCATTCGAATGTTTGTTTTGAAATGTTCGTTTTAGAACGCACGATTTATTATAAGCCCATGCAGCACGGCTGTCAATGCCCTGCGATCGAAAAAGCATAAAAATAACCTTGAGGGGGAAGGCTTGCTCCCTCAAGGTTCTATCCGCAGTCTGATTATCTTTAGTTCAGCAGGTATACGCCGAGGTTCAGGTAACCCGCAAAGGCAACCCAAGCCAGATAGGGCAGCATGAGCCAGCCTGCGGCATGCTTCAGCCTGCAAAAGAGGATCAGGCACAGCAGAATCAGCAGCCAAAGCACAGCCAGCCACAGGAAGGAAAACAGGTAGGTTGACAGATTAAAAAAGAACACCGACCAGAGCAGGTTCATCGCCAGCTGCACGCCATAGACGATTTGCGCGGCGCGAATCTCGCCCCCTCCCCTGCCGGAGGTCAGCGCCAGATAGCTCGCCAGACCCATGAGCAGATACAAGATTGACCAAGCCACAGGAAACAGCCAGCCCGGCGGGGTGAGCGGCGGCTTCTGGATGGCTTCGAAATGCTCCATGCCGCCGCCCGAGAGCAGCGCGGATAAGCCGCCCACGGCAAGGGGAACCAGCAGGCAGATGATGAGCAGCCTTTTATTTGTCTTCATAATATACACCTCCGGCTGCTAGTGTATGGAGAAAGCGATCTTATCATTCCTTCCGCAGCTTCAAACGCATTTTACGCAACCCTTGACATACTGGTGCTTTACTTTTGCATTTTTGTGTGCTATAATAAGCCTGAAAACAGAATATTGGGAGCTTACAGGTGCCTGCGTTGAGGCGTGGGTGAAAAGGGAACGGAGTGCAAATCTCCGACAGGACCGCTGCTGTGAAGTGGAGCCGCAGACATGAGCCACTGGCGTGAGCCGGGAAGGCGTCCGGGGCGTGGAAGCTGAGTCAGAAGACCTGCCTGTTAAGTCAATATCGGATTCTTCGGACTAAAGAATCGTATGCTCCTTGCGAATACTGGGCTGTATTTGAACAGGACATGATTGGACGAAGATCCCAATCTGTTCTGTTTTTTGCTGTTCTTGGGCATGCAACTGTGCCGGCATGCCGCGCTGTAGATCCCCCTGCAGCCCCCGAAGGAACGGCAGGCTTTCGCAGGGAGTTGCAGTGGGCGCTGTGGCTCCCTTGAGCGAAATCGTTTTTTTGATGTTTCCTATCTAAGCCGCCGGGCAAAGCTGCCTTGGCTGGCTGGTTCTTTCAAAAAGCAGGCTTGGTTTGCGTACTGAGCCGCGTCCCTTCAAAACCAAATATCAGGCTTTCAGTGCTCCGCAGCCGCGGCTGCGGAGTTAAAAGAGAATCAGGTGCAAATCCTGAGCGATCCGGTCACTGTGAGCGGGAAGGCAGGCTGCCAAGCCATTGTGCCATGCATGAGAAGGCGCAGCCAAATAAGCCGTTGATCCGCAAGTCAGGAAACCTGCTGAGAGCCACTGTGCATGCTTCCGAGGAAAGCAGCGCCGCAGCGCCATGGCAGGTTCATTTGCCGCCGATACAGCGAGATGTCCAGATTTATATAAAAGGCATCCAACTGCGTCCGCCTCCTTCGGAAGAAAGAGGGCGGGCGTTTTTTATGCGCCGATTATCGCCCTGAGGATCCCGACTATTTGGCGGCGCCTTGGCCGATGAACAAGAGCTTACCGCCGGAAGGATATAGGGCAGATCACTGCCCAAAGAAAGGAATGGATACTTATTATGAAGAAGATTCTCGCCATCGCACTTTGCCTTATGATGCTGCTGGGCTGCGCCGCTTTCGCTGAGGAAGCCAAGCCCGTGATTCTGGTTGTCAGCTTCGGCACCAGCTACAACGACAACCGCGACCTGTCCATCGGCGCTGTTGAAGAAGCCATCCATGCTGCCTACCCCGATTGGGAGGTTCGCCGCGCATTCACCGCTCAGACCGTCATCGACATCCTTGACGAGAGAGACGCCATCGACACCGACAACGTTGTGGAAGCCATGGAAAAGCTGGTTGCCGACGGCGTGAAGAAGGTTGTTCTGCAGCCCACCCACGTGATGAACGGCGCTGAATATGACGATGTTCTGGCCGACGTCGCTCCCTATGCGGATCAGTTCGAGGGCTTTGCCATCGGCGCTCCCCTGCTGACCTCCATCGAGGATTATGACGCCGCGATCGAGGCCCTGCTCTCTGAAAATGAGAATGCCGGCTCCGAGGACACCGCCATCGTGTACATGGGTCATGGCACCCACCACTTCGCCAACGCCACCTACAGCCAGATGCAGTTGAAGATGCAGGCAGCCGGTTATGAAAACGTATTCGTGGGCACCGTGGAAGGCTTCCCGGGTCTGGAGGACGTTATGGCTGGCGTGACCGCCTATGGCGCACAGAAGGTTGTGCTCTATCCCTTCATGGTGGTTGCCGGCGACCATGCTAACAACGACATGGCTGGCGACGAAGAGGATTCCTGGAAGACTGCCTTTGCCGAGGCTGGCTTCGAGGTTGAGTGCGTGCTGGAGGGTCTTGGCCAGAACGCAGGCATCCGCGATATCTACGTCGCACACGTGCAGGCTGCCATCGAGGAGAACGGCCTGTAATAATCAATAGCTAAGCGTTGAGGGCTGCGTTATCGGCACAGCCCTCTTCGACTGGTTTTGGGAGGTAGACATGAAAAGAATTGTTGGGCTGCTGATCTTGGTTCTCCTGATGCAATGTGCAATTGCGGAATCTGCCCCGGCAGATGGCCTGTACACCATCGGCGTGTCCTCCAGCGCAAAGATGTTTAGGGTATTGAACTGCGTGCTGCGCGTGGAGGATGAAAAAATGACCGCCGTGCTCACCATGAGCGGCAGCGGCTATGGCTACCTGTATCAGGGCACGTCTGCCCAGGCAGATGCCGCGCCTGTGGAAAGCTGGACGCCTTACTTTGAGGACGGAGAGGGTCGCCACTGCTTCGCCATAGAGATTCCCGCGCTGGACGCGGATGTGGATATGGCGGCATGGTCGATCCGCTATGAAAAGTGGTATGATCGCATACTGCAATTCTTTTCCAATACCTTAAGCCCCTATCAGGAAATCGCTGCGGACGGCGTGTACAGCGCGAACATCTGCTCGGACACAGCGCTTGACGGCATGCCCTGCCTTCTCTACTCCAAGGACGGAGAGATGCGCATCGAGGCGGACGGACTGGAGATGGAGCTACCCTCGCTCGACCTGCGGCTGCCGGTGGACGGCGGCTGGATGAAGATCGAATCGCTGGGCATCGAGCCTTACGCCGTGCTGGCGGCGGACGGTGAATACAGCGCCGAGGCACAGACTGATTCCAACCTGCTGCGCTTTACCGACTGCCGTCTGAGCATCTCCGGCGGCGTGATGACCGCGCAGCTCACCGCCAAGAACAAGAGCTTTGATTACCTCTACCTTGGCTCCGCATCCGAGGCGGCGGGCGACCCTGACGGCTGGATCCCCGCTGAAACCAATGAGGACGGCGCCTACTGCTACAGCTTCGTTATCCCCTCGCTGGACAACAGCATGCAGCTCGCCACCTACTCCGCAAAGAAGAAGATGTGGTATGACCGCAAGCTGTGCATCGATTCCCAATCGCTGCTTGCCCAGTGAGCCGCCTACCCATCTTCATAATAACCAAGCATACATCGACAAAGCAAACAAACCATTTGGAGGAAACCACCGTGAAAAACACCAAGCTACGCATGATCGCACTGCTTCTGACCCTTGTGATGCTGCTGGCCGCCTTCCCCGTGCTCGCCGACAGCCAGATGCCTGCACTGACGACCGAGGCTCCCGCCGAGATCGCACCCGAAGCCTCCGTAGAGCCTGAAGCGTCGGTTGAACCTGAAACCTCGATTGAACCTGAAGCATCGGTTGAACCCGAAGCATCGATTGAACCTGAAGCATCGATTGAACCTGAAGCATCGACCACCCCTGAGGTTACGGCAGAGCCTGAAGCCACTGAAGCTCCCGCGCCCACCGAGGAGCCTGCCGACGAAGGCATGACCACCTCTCCCGTGGACAACTCCACCACCCTGCCCGACGGCGAATACGTGCCCAGCGGCTGCACCGGCGGCAGTGCCAAGGTGAAGTTCAGCTGCCCGAAGGTCACGGTAAAGGGCGGTAAGGCAACCGCAACGCTGGTGATCTCCAGCAGCAAATATGATTATGTAAAGGCAAGCGGCAGCAAGTATGCCACCGCAGCCTGCTCCGGCGGCGTGTGTGCGGACATTCCCGTGGCGCTGAACCGCGACAACCGCATCGTGGGCCACACCACTTCGATGGGTGGCAAGGAGATCGAATACACCATCTGCATCACGCTGGATGAAAGTGCGGCGCAGGAAACCCCCGCGCCCACTGCCGAGCCTACTATCGAGCCTACTGCCGAACCCACCCTTGAGCCTACCCTTGAGCCTACCCCCGCTCCCGACGAGGGCGAGGATACCGAGCACAGCGTAGAGACCGACAACAAGATGTTCAAGATCGTATCCAGCAGGCTCACCAAGAAGGATGGCCGCTACAGCGCCCGCATCGTGCTGAGCAGCACTGGTTACGACAAGCTCTACATGGGCACCGCCGCGCAGGCTGCAAATGACAGCGCCAATTGGATCGCCTATTCCGGTACCTGCGACTACACCAATGCCTCCGGCGAGGCAAAGACCGGCTATGTATTCAATATTCCCGTATCCGCCGTGAACGCGCCCATCCCGGTGGCTGCCTACTCCACCAGCAAGGCTGTGTGGTATGACCGCAACGTAACCTTCACGGTAAAGCTGCCCGAGCAGCCCGGCAAGGATACCGAGCATACCGTGGAAACCACTGGCAAGATGTTCAGCATCATCCGCAGTAAGCTGACCGAGAAGAACGGCGTATACAGCGCGGAGATCACCCTGAGCGGCACCGGCTATGATATGCTCTATCTGGGTACCGCCGCACAGGCTGCGGGCGACAGCGCCAACTGGATCTCCTATTCCGGCACCTACGATTACACCAACGATGCCGGCGCGGCCAAGACCGGCTATGTATTCAAGCTTCCCGCAGTGGAGGTAAATGTTTCCCTGCCGCTGGCTGCCCATTCCGCATCCAGCGATGAATGGAAGGATCGCAGCGTGACCTTCCATGTGGCGACCAGCGAGCCTACCCCCACCCCCTCCCCCGCTCCCAGCGCCACCCCCACCGCAACGCCGGTCACTGTGGCGACCCCCGGCAAGGTAAACAGCTCCACCACGCTGGCAGACGGAAGCTACACCCCCGACAAGTTCTCTTGGTCTGGCGGTTCCGGCAGAACCTCCATCTCCTGCAGCAAGGTAACGGTGAAGGGCGGCAAGGCATATGCGACCATCTCCTTCTCCAGCGACAGCTACGGCTATGTGAAGGCAAACGGCAGCAAGTATTACGGCAGCGTCGTGGGCGGCAGATCCACCTTTGAGATTCCGGTGAAGCTCAACGCCAACAACAAGATCGTGGGCATGACCAGCGCCATGAGCGCCGATCATGAGATCGCCTACACCATCTATGTATACATTGCCGCAGCCAACAAAACCACCGATACCGCCGGCAGCGCCGAGGCGCTGGAGGCTCAGCTGATCGGTCTGAACTATATATCCTCCGATAAGATCGACCACAGCAGCTTCATCAGGATCCACCGCTACGAGGGCGGCTATGTGTGCATCGTGGTGGAGGGTGCAGACAGATACCTGATCGTGCCCGAGAGCGCCGAGCTGCCGGTGGGCATCGAGCAGGAGGCAACCATCATCCAGCAGCCCGTCATGAGCCTGCACTCCGGCAGTGACAGCGCGCTTGACATGATCGGCGATATCCTCTCCGGCGCAAGCTTTGCCTCTTCCGAAGAAGCGCCCGTGGCTGCATGGTGGGATGCCGCCGAGCCGAACTACGCCGCGCTTCTGACCGCAGGCAGCGATCTGGTGATCGTGCCCGAGACCTTTGCCGAGCCTGATGCAGGCGAGGATCTGGACGCCGAGGCTGCCGCCGCAATGACCGACGTGCGCGAACGTCTGGAGCTGCTGGGCGTACCGATGTTTGTGGATCGCTCCGCCGACGAGGTGGACGAGGGCGGCCGTCTGGAATGGCTGAAGGTTTATGGCATACTGCTTGGTTATGAAAATGAAGCTCAGAGCCTGTATGAGGCGGCGGTTGCATATCTGGAGGTAGCTGTATGAAGAGAATACTGATCGCGCTGCTTGCCCTCGCGCTCGCACTGGGTGCTCTGCCCGCCATGGCAGAGGACGCTGTCCCGGAAATTCCCGGCCTTGTATGGGAATCCCGCATGGAAAAGGAATTTGCCACCGAATTTAATGTGGACTACTATCAGGGCGGCTACGCGCTGATCGAGGTTATGGGCAGTGCAAGGTATCTGGTTGTGCCGGAGGGCATGACCGCGCCCAAGGGACTGGATGCGAGCATCCGCGTGCTCCAGCAGCCGCTGGACAGGATCTACTTGCAGGCAACCTCCGGCATGGCGCTGATCGATCAGCTGGGTGCTCTGGATACCATCCGTCTGGTTGGCACGAAGCAGAGCGGCTGGTATGTGGAAAACGCGGTGCAGGCGATGGAGGAAGGCAGGATGCTCTTCGCCGGCAGCTACTCCGAGCCGGACTACGAGCTGATGATCAACGAGGGCTGCAATCTGGCCATCGAATCCACGATGATCCTGCACACCCCCAAGGTTCAGGAAATGATCGAGCTGCTGGGTATACCGGTATTTATCGAGCATGCCAGCTATGAAAATCATCCGCTGGGCCGCACCGAATGGATCAAGGTCTATGGCGTGCTGCTGGACAGGGAGGAAGAGGCCGAGGCTTTCTTCAACACGCAGGCAAGTGTGATCGATGAATTTGCAGGCATTGAAAATACCGGCAAGACCGTCGCCTTCTTCTACATCGCCTCCGACGGCAGCGTGAACGTGCGTGCCAGCAGGGACTATGTGCCCGCGATGATCGAGATTGCAGGCGGCAACTATATCTTTGAAAACATTGCCGATCCCACCAGCAACCGCAGCGCGGTATCCATCTCCATGGAGGAATTTTACAATGCCGCCCTGAACGCCGATTTCCTGATCTATAACGCCACCATCGATGATCCCATCTACACCATCGACGAGCTGCTCGCCAAGGACAGCCTCTTTGCCGATTTCAAGGCCGTGCAGAACGGCGACGTATGGTGTACGGGCAAGTATCTGTTCCAGGCGACGGACATCATCGGCAGCCTGATCGTGGATTTCAACCACATGCTTACCGGCGAAGGCGACATGACCTTCCTGTATAAGCTTTCTTAGCCAGCCCCCCGGCAGGCACGGCAAAGCTGCGCCTGCCGGGCAAGCTCTATTAACGAAGGCAGGGTAAAACATGGAACAAGCAAATCTCGTTCTCCTCAAGAGAAAGACCCGCTACAGCGCGGTCTTCCTTGGACTGGTTTTGGCGCTGTGCATCATCACGGTGCTGAATATCAATATCGGCAGCGTGCCCATCTCCGTGGGTGAGATTGCGAAGATCATATTCGCCAAGTCCGGCGACGCCACGCAGGTAAACATCATTTGGAAGATACGTCTGCCGCGCATATTGATGGCAGCCATCCTCGGCGGCGCGCTGAGCTTGGCTGGCTTCCTGCTGCAAACCTTCTTTGCCAACCCCATCGCCGGTCCCTTCGTGCTGGGCATATCCTCTGGCGCAAAGATGGTCGTAGCGCTCACGATGATCTATTTCATCAGCGCATTTAGCTTTGTATCCAGCTGGACGCTGATCGTAGCGGCGTTTGTAGGCTCGCTGCTCTCCGTTGGCTTCATATTGCTCATGTCCCGGCGGCTCAAGCATATGGCGGTGCTGCTGGTGGCGGGCATCATGATCGGCTACATCTGCTCGGCGGTGACGGATTTCGTGATCACCTTTGCCGAGGACAGCAACATCATCAACCTGCATGGCTGGAGCCAAGGCAGCTTTTCCGGCATGAGCTGGGAAAACGTGACCATCGCGGCCATCATCGTGGGCGTAACCACGCTGATCGTGTTTTTGATGTCCAAGCCCATCGGCGCATACCAGCTGGGCGAGGCCTATGCCCAGAGCATGGGTGTGAATATAAGGCTCTTCCGCATCGCGCTGATTGTGCTCTCGAGCATACTTTCCGCCTGCGTGACCGCCTTTGCAGGCCCCATTTCCTTCGTGGGCATCGCCGTGCCGCACCTCATCAAGCGCTTTTTGAATACCTCCAAACCCATCGTAGTAATTCCGGCGGTGTTCCTCGGCGGCGCGGTATTCTGCATGGGCTGCGACCTCATCGCCCGCACGCTCTTTGCCCCCACTGAGCTGAACATATCCACCGTGACCAGCGTCTTCGGCGCGCCGGTGGTGATCGGCATGATGCTCAAGCGACACAAGGAGAAGTAATATGGCTTACTACTTCCATACCGAAAACCTCACCGTTGGCTATGATGGCAAGCCGCTGATCCGCGACATCAGCATCAGCGTGGAGAAGGGCGAGATCGTGACCCTCATCGGCCCCAACGGTGCAGGCAAAAGCACGATACTCAAATCTATCACCCGCCAGCTCAAAACCATTTCCGGCGCCGTAACCATCGACAACCAAGCCTTGGAGGCTTACTCCTACAAGGCGCTCTCCACCAAGATGGCTGTGGTGCTCACCGAGCGCATGAAGCCGGAGCTTATGACCTGCCGCGATATCGTCGCCACGGGTCGTTACCCCTATACCGGCAGGCTGGGCATACTGACCCGTGCAGACGAGAAGAAGGTTGCCGAGGCCATGCAGGCAGTGCATGCCACCGAGATCGCCGAGCGGGACTTCAACGCCATCAGCGATGGTCAGCGCCAGCGCATCCTGCTAGCTCGCGCCATATGCCAGGAGCCGGAGATCATCATACTAGACGAGCCAACCTCCTTTCTGGATATCCGCCACAAGCTGGAGCTATTGTCCATACTGCGTGCGATGGCAAAGGAAAAGGGGATCACCGTCATCATGTCGCTGCATGAGATCGACCTCGCCCAGAAAATATCCGATAAAATCATCTGCGTCAAGGGCGATACCATCGAGCGCTATGGCGCGCCGGAGGAGGTTTTCAACGAGGGCGGCATACGCGCGCTCTATGACATCGATCAGGGCTATTATGATCCCTGCTTTGGCAGTATCGAGCTACCCCGACCCGAGGGTGAAGCACAGGTGCTGGTCATCTCCAGCTGCGGCAGGGGCATACCCGTCTATCGAGCGCTGCAAAAGGAAAACACCCCCTTCTGCGCAGGCATCCTCTATACCAACGATCTGGATTACCGGCTGGCGCGGCTGCTGGCCACCGAGGTGATCGAGGAAAAGCCCTTCTGCGAGCTGAGCGATTCCGCCATGGCGCGAGCCATCGCCCGCATCCAAAGCTGCAAAACGGTGATCGATGCAGGCGTGGATATCGGTTCCTGCAACCGAAGGATGCAGGAGCTGCTGGATCAGGCGCAGGCAATGGGCAAGCTGCAAAGGGGATATTGGCTTTGACAGGAATTGCAACTTTTTTCAAATGGAATATCGCCGCGATGCTGGCTGGCTTCATTCTGGATCTGTTCATTGGCGATCCTGAAGGCTGGCCGCATCCGGTGATCTGGATCGGCAAATACATATCCTTCATGGAAAAGCGGCTGCGTCGGCGGGGCGGAAACCTTCGTCGGAGCGCACCTCTGCTCACCGCTTCCACGGTGCTTATCAGCATGGCTGCCAGCGCAGTCGTGCTGTTTGTGCTGTCCATGCTGGGCAAAATTGCGCTGTTCGCAGGCATGTGCGTGCTTTCGTGGTGGTTGCTCTCCTGCAAGTGCCTCGCCAAGGAGGGTCGCGGCGTGATGCAGGCGCTGGGCATATCCCTTGAGCGCGGCAGGAAGCAGGTTGGGCGCATCGTGGGCAGGGACACCGACAGCCTGAGCGAGGATGAGATCATTCGCGCCTGCGTGGAAACCATCGCGGAAAACACCACCGACGGCGTGATCGCGCCCATGCTCTATCTCCTGCTGGGCGGGCCGGTGCTGGCAATGGGCTTCAAGGCGGCCAGCACGCTGGATTCCATGGTTGGTTATCTGGATGAGAAATACCGGGATATCGGCTGGTCGAGCGCAAAGCTGGACGATGCGCTCAACTTCATCCCCGCGCGGCTCACCGGCACGCTGATGTGCCTTATGGCACAACCGCTGCATCTGGACGGCAGGAATGCCCTGCACATCATGAAGCGCGACCATGACAAGCACCTCAGCCCCAACTGTGCATGGAGCGAGGCTGCGGCGGCGGGTGCGCTGCATGTGCGGTTGGGCGGCGCGCACAGCTACTTCGGCAAGCAGATCATAAAGCCCACCATCGGCGATGATGACCGCCCAATTGCAGCCTCTGATATTGCAAATACCTGTGGATTGATGTATGCTACCGCTGTGAGCGTCGCGCTGGCGGCGCTGGTTCTGGGGGTGATTATGTGAAGAAGCTGCGGGAGGGCTTCACCACTGGCAGCTGTGCGGCAGCGGCGGCGCTGGCAAGCTGCATATGGCTACGGGACGGAAGCTGTCCGGCGCAGGTTTCCATCACCCTGCCAGAGGGCAGGCAATACATACCCAGCATACTGCCCCATGAGAACGGCAGCTGCGGCGTGATCAAGGACAGCGGCGACGACCCGGACATCACCCGTGGCTTAGAAATCATTGCCCATGTGGAGCTTCTTGACGGCGACGGCGATATCCGCTTTGCTGCAGGCGAGGGCGTAGGAACCATCACGCAGGATGGCTTGAAGATTCCCCGCGGCGAGCCAGCCATCAACCCCGTGCCGCGGCAGATGATAACCGACGCCGTGCGCAGCGTGTTCGGCAGCCGTGCGGCGCGGGTGACGGTATCCATCCCCGGCGGACGGGAGATCGCATTAAAAACCTTCAACCCCCGGCTGGGCATTGTCGGCGGGCTTTCCGTGCTTGGAACCAGCGGCGTAGTGCGACCCATGAGCGAGGATGCGCTGAAGGAATCGCTGTATGCCGAGCTACGAATGCGGGTGCTTCAGGGTGCGGAAACCATCGTGTTCACCTTTGGCAACCAAGGCGAGGAAGCCATGCAGCCGCTCTATCCCGATCTGCCTGTGGTTCAGGTGAGCAACTATATCGGCTTCATGCTGGATAGCGCGCTGGAGCTGGGCGTGAAGCGGCTCATCATCGGCGGGCATCCGGGCAAGCTTGCGAAGGTGGCGGCTGGAGTCATGCAGACCCACAGCCAGTATGCCGACGCCCGACGGGAAGCCGTGATCGCCCAGCTGGCGCTGATGGGCGCGGATACGGAGCTGATGGAAAGGATATCCCTCTGCCTGACCACCGACGCCATCATCGATCTGGTTCACGCGGCGGGCATGGATGCGGTATGGAACCGTCTGGCGCAGGCAGCGCAGCGCTATTGCAGCCTGCGTGTGCGCGGGGAAATTGGCATAGACGTGGTCTTTACCCACCGGCCCGGCAGCGTGCTGGGTCGATACGAGGAGGCGGCAAAATGAGGCACGGCGGCAATGTATGGCAGGGTGAGCAGCCGGATATGTGGCTGGATTATTCTGCAAACCTGCGCCCGGAGGGTTCGCCCGAATGGGTTCGAAATGCGCTGCTGCGCGGCATGGAAAACGTGCGCTACTATCCTGATCCCGAAATGAAGCGGGCAAAAGCCGGGCTTTCGAAGTACCTCGGTCTGGATCCTGCCTGCGTGCTGCCCACGGCAGGCGGGATATCGGCGATCCAGCTGGCGAGCCACATTCCAAGCAGCCAGACCCTGCTGCTCACCCCCTGCTTCTGCGAGTACGCCCAGTTTGCCCGCAGCCCCATACGCAGGCTGAGCCTGCTGGGGCAGAATCGGCAGCTATCCCTGCCGACTGCGGCGGACATCCAGCCGGGCAGCCTCGTTTGGCTGTGCAACCCCATGAACCCGGTGGGGCACGCCTTTTCCCGCCGGGAGGTGGAGGATTTTCTTTCGAAGGTGGAAAATGCGGGCGGCATACTGGCTGTGGACGAGGCTTTCATCGAATACTGCCCGGAAAACAGCGTAGCCGACTTGGTGGAGCACAGCAGCCGCCTGCTCATCGCCGGCTCCATGACGAAGATCCTCGGCATACCCGGCGTGCGGCTGGGCTACCTCTGTGCCGCGCCAGAGCTGCTGGCAAGGCTGGCTGAGGAGCAGGTCACATGGGAGCTGAGCTGCTTTGCCGAGGCCGTGGCGATAGCGCTGCCCCTGCACAGGTCGGAGATTCAGGCGGATTCCGTCTGCAATGCTCTGCGCAGGCGTGCGCTGGCACGGGAGCTTGAGGCGTTGGGGGCATACGTCTACCCCAGCCAGTCGGCCTGCCTGCTGGTGGATTTCGAGCAGGATACAGCGCCGATCATCGAAGCCATGCGGGAAAAGGGCATATTGCTTCGCAGCTGCACGGATTTTGACGATATCAGCGATGGGCGGCACATTCGCATCGCAGTAAAGGACGTTGCCGCCAATCTTACTTTGATCGAAAACCTCAAGGAGGCTCTTAAATGCGCGGAAAAGCACTGATGTTTCAGGGAACCGGCTCCTCGGTGGGCAAGTCCATGCTGTGCGCGGCGGTGCTGCGGATATTCAAGCAGGATGGTCTGCGGGCGGCTCCCTTCAAGGCGCAAAACATGGCTCTCAATTCCTATGCAACCAGCGAGGGTCTGGAGATGGGCCGCGCTCAGGTGACGCAGGCGGAGGCGGCGGGCATGGAGCCGACGGTGAAGATGAACCCCGTGCTGCTCAAGCCAACCTCCGACCGCCGCAGTCAGGTAATCGTGGGCGGCAAGCCCATCGGCACCATGTCTGCAATGGAGTATGACAGCTTCAAGCCCCAGCTCCGGCAGATGGTGAAGGATATATACGATGAGCTGGAGAGCAGCGTGGATGCGGTGGTGATCGAGGGCGCAGGCAGCCCGGCGGAAATCAACCTGAAGGCGGGCGACATCGTAAACATGTCTATGGCAAAGTCCGCCGACGCGCCGGTGATCCTCATCGGCGATATCAACCCCGGCGGCGTGTTCGCCTCCCTCTACGGCACAGTCAAGCTGCTGGACGAGGACGAGCAGGTGCGCATCAAGGGCATCGTCATCAACAAATTCCGGGGCGATGTGAAGATATTGGAGCCGGGTCTGCGCATGCTGGAGGAGCTGCTGGGCATACCGGTGATCGGCGTGATCCCGTGGATGGATATCGATATGGAGGACGAGGATAGCGTCACCGAGCGATTCTCCCGCCGCAGCGGCGCGGGGCAGATCAAAACAGCCATCGTGCGCCTGCCCCATATTTCCAACTTTACCGATTTTGCCCTGCTGGGCGGCGAGGAGGATGTGGCTGTGGATTACGTCAGCCGCCCCTCGGAACTGCGGGATAAAGACATCGTCATCCTGCCCGGCACGAAGAACACCATAGAGGATCTCAACTGGCTCAAGCAGCAGGGTCTTGCCGATGAAATCGTGCGCCATGCCCGTCGCGGCGGCATGGTGATCGGCATCTGCGGCGGCTACCAGATGCTGGGCGAGATGCTGCATGACCCGCTGCATGTGGAATCGCGGATACTGGAGATCGCGGGGCTGGGGCTGCTGAACCTTGAAGTGACCTTTGCGCAGGAGAAGACCACCGTTCAGGCGCACGGCAGCATACGCTGCGAGGCTGGCTGGCTGGCGGAGCATAACGGGCTGATGCTGGATGGCTATGAGATCCACAGCGGAACCAACCGCTTCGGCGCAGGCTGCGTCCCCTTCCTCTATCTCAACGGCCGCACGGAGCCGGACGGCGTAACCAACGCCCAAGGCAACGTGATCGGCAGCTACCTGCACGGTATATTCGATACCGGCTCCTTCTGGCGCGCCGTGGTCAACCGCGTTCGAAGGGAAAAGGGCATGGCGGAAAGCAGCGGCGATACGCTGACCATACAGCAGTTCCGCAGCCGGGAATTTGATCGTCTCGCCGCCATCGTGCGGCAGAACCTCGATATGGACGCCGTATATACCATCCTGCACGGCGGCGAGGTTCCCTGCGGGCGGTGGGATAATGATTAGACCTGCGCACCGGCTGCTCATCGCCGGAACCGGCAGTGGCTGCGGCAAGACCACCGTGGTCTGCGCCATCCTTCAGGCGCTGAAGAACCGCGGGCTCGATGTGGCCTCCTTCAAGTGCGGTCCGGATTACATCGACCCCATGTTTCACTCCGAAATCATCGGCACGCAAAGCACAAACATCGACCTCTTCTTCTCCGACGAGGCACAGCTGCGCTCCCTCTTTCTCAAGCATGCGGCGGAGCTGAATATCGTCGAAGGCGTGATGGGCTTCTACGACGGCATGCGCATGGACGATACCGCAGCCTCCAGCCACCACGTTGCCCGCGCGCTGAACGCCCCCGCCATACTGGTGGTGAACGGGCGGGGCATGGCGCTCTCCGCCGCAGCGGTTGTCAGGGGCTATATGCATTTGCGTTGCCCCAGCGGCATAGCTGGCGTGATCTTCAACAACCTATCCCCCATGACCTATCCCCTGCTGAAGGCTGCGGTGGAAGGGGAGTGCGGCGTGCCGGTCTTTGGCTATCTGCCCTCCTGCCCTGCCTGCGCGCTGGAGAGCCGCCATCTGGGCTTGGTTACGGCGCAGGAGGTAAGCAACCTGCGCAATAAGATGCAGCAGCTTGCCGAGCAGGCGGAAAAGAGCATCGATCTGGACGCCCTGCTTTCCCTGATGCGATTGCAGCCACCCTTGGAGGCAGAAGCCTTCCATCAGCAGCGGCTGGGCAAGGCTCGCATCGCCGTGGCGCAGGATCGTGCCTTCTGCTTTTATTATCGCGATAATCTGGAGATGCTCAGCGAAATGGGCGCCGAGCTGATCCCCTTCAGCCCCCTTGCCGACGAGCATCTACCGGCGTGCGATGGTTTGCTTCTCGGCGGCGGCTATCCCGAGCTGTACCTCGAAGCACTCAGCAGCAACCGCAGCATGCGCGCCTCCATCGCAGAGGCCATCGCGGCGGGACTGCCCACGATTGCCGAGTGCGGCGGCTTTATGTATCTGTGCAAGTCCATCTCCGGCTATCCCATGGTGGGAACTATCAATACCACCTGCTTCAACGCGGGCAAGCTCTGCCGCTTTGGCTATACCACCGTATCTGCCCGGCAGAACAGCCTGCTGCTTGCCGCCGGCGAGGGCATACGCGCCCACGAGTTTCATTATTGGGATGCAGAGAACCCCGGGAGCAACCTGCTCTCCCAGAAGCCATCCGGCATGCGCACGAACTGCGCCTATGTGACGGAGAGCCTCTATGCAGGCTATCCCCACCTGTATTTCCCCAGCAATCCCCACGCGGCGGAGCGCTTCATAAAGAAATGTATCGAAAAAAGCAATATCGAAAGGAAGATGCGGCATGAAGCCGATGGAAATTGAAAGGCGCAGCTTTGAGATCATAGCCAGCGAGCTGGGCGATCGAAAAATCGATCCCGAATTTGACCTCGTGGTCAAGCGCGTGATCCACACCACGGCAGACTTTGATTACTATGATAACATGGTCTTCTCCATCCACGCAGTTAAGCACATGATGGAGGCCATCAAGGCTGGCTGCGATATCATCACCGACACCACCATGGCGCTCTCCGGCATCAACAAGCGTGCGCTCGCCCAGTTTGGCGGGCAGGTGCGCTGCTTCATCGGCGACGAGGATGTGGCGGAGGAGGCAAAGGTGCGCGGCGTGACCCGCGCCAGCATATCCATGGAGAAGGCTGCGCAGCTCAACAGACCGCTGATCTTCGCCATCGGCAACGCCCCCACGGCGCTGTTTTCCATCTGCGAGCTATACCGTGCAGGCAAGCTGAAGCCAGAGATGGTGGTTGGCGTGCCGGTTGGCTTTGTCAACGTGGTGGAAGCCAAGGAGGAGGTCATCCAGACCCTGCCCCATTATATCGTGGCCCGCGGACGCAAGGGCGGCAGCAACGTGGCCGCCTCCATCGTAAATGCGGCGCTCTATCAGCTGATCCAAAGGGAGGAATAATATTATGGTACATTTTGTCGGCGCAGGCTGCGGCGCGGTGGATCTGATTACTGTGCGCGGCGCTCGGCTGCTCTCCGAGGCGGATGTGGTGATCTATGCTGGTTCGCTGGTCAACCCCGATGTTCTCTCCTACTGCCGCGAGGGCTGCGAAATTCATGACAGCGCCCGCCTCACGCTGGAGGAAGTGATCGATATCATCCGCGCCGCCGAGGCTGCGGGCAAGACAAGTGTGCGCCTGCATACCGGCGATTCCAGCATCTACGGAGCCGTGCGCGAGCAGTTTGACGAGCTGGACAGGCTGGGCATCGCCTATGACGTATGTCCCGGCGTGAGCGCCTTCTGCGGTGCGGCGGCAAGCCTGCGGGCGGAATACACCCTGCCGGACGTGAGCCAGACGGTGATTATCACCCGCATGGAGGGCAGAACGCCGGTTCCCGAGAAGGAAAAGATACGTCTGCTGGCAAGCCACCAGTCCACCATGGTGCTCTTTCTCAGCACCGGACTGCTGGAGGGACTGCAAGGCGAGCTGATCGCCGGCGGCTATTCCCCGGATACCCCGGCAGCCATCGTATACAAGGCAAGCTGGCCGGAGGAAAGGCAGTTCCGCTGCCGCCTGAGTGAGCTTGCCAGCACGGCAAAGGAGAATAACATCACCAAGACCGCGCTGATCGTGGTGGGCGGCTTCTTGGGCGATAAATACGACCGTTCCAAGCTCTATGATCCCGGCTTCACCACCGAGTTCCGCGAGGCAAGCAAATGAAGCGGGCTGCAATCATCTGCTATACCGATCGCGGCGAGGCCACGGCGCGGCAGATTGCTGGGGCGCTTCAGAGCGACCATGCCGTGGAGCAGTACCGCTCCCGCTGCAATGTGGGCGAGCTGTTTGGCTCGGTGGACGCGCTGATCTTCGTGGGCGCCTGCGGCATCGCCGTGCGAGCCATCGCACCCTACCTCAAAGCCAAAACCTGCGACCCGGCGGTGCTTGTGACCGACGAGCGCGGTCTGAACATCATATCCCTGCTCTCCGGCCACATCGGCGGCGCGAACCAGCTGACCCGCAGGATCGCCCAAGCCCTCGGCGCTAACCCGGTCGTCACCACGGCGACGGACGTGAACCAGCGCTTCGCTGCGGACGAGTGGGCAGCGCGGCAGGGGCTGCATATTTCCTCCATGCAGGCTGCAAGGCGCTTCGCCATGGAGCTACTCCGCCGCGACCTGCCGCTGCGCAGCGATTTTCCCATCCAAGGCAGCCTGCCCGGCGGCATGTTTATGGGCAATGAGGGCAGCTGCGGGCTGCTCATCTCCTGCCGCAGGGAGGAGCCATTCACCGAAGGCCTGCGTCTGGTTCCCAAAATACTGCACCTCGGCTTAGGCTGCAAGCGTGGCACGCCCGTTGGAAAAATCGAAGCGGCAGTAAAGGCTGTGCTGGATCGGGAAAACCTCTGCCCCGAGGCGCTGCTCTCCCTCGCCAGCATCGATGTAAAAAAGGACGAGGCTGGCCTGCTTGCCTTCTGTGAGAACCACAGCCTACCCGCCCGCTTCTATACCGCCGGGGAGCTGATGCAGCTTCAGGGCGACTTTTCCGCCTCCAGCTTCGTAAAAGCCACTGTGGGAGCGGATAACGTGTGCGAGCGCGCAGCCATGTGCGCCGCCGGGAATAATGCAAAACTGATCGTAAGAAAAACCTGTCTGGACGGCGTTACCGTTGCCGTCGCACAGGAGGAATGGAGCGTTTGCTTTGATTAAGCTGAATAAGCTGTATGTAGTGGGCATCGGTCCCGGCGCGGCAGAGCAGATGACCGTGAAGGCGCTGCGCGCACTGGAGAGCTGCGATGTGATCGCTGGCTACGGCGTGTATGTGGATCTGGTCAAGCCGATGCTGCCCGAAAAGGAATATCTAGTCACCCCCATGCGCAAGGAGACCGACCGCTGCCGCATGGCTATCGACTGTGCGCTGAGCGGCAAGACCGTCGCCATGATCTCCAGCGGCGATGCAGGCGTGTATGGCATGGCTGGCTTGATCTATGAGCTGGCAGAGGGCAAGCCTCTGGATATCCAGATCATTCCCGGCGTGACCGCAGCCCTCAGCGGCGGCGCTGTGCTGGGTGCGCCCCTGACCCATGATTTTGCCGTCATCAGCCTGTCCGATCTGCTCACCCCTTGGGAGAAGATCGAGCAGCGGCTCTCCCATGCGGCGCAGGCCGACCTGTGCATCGCCATATACAATCCATCCAGCCACCGCCGTGCGGATTACCTCCGCCGCGCCTGCGAGATCCTGTTGCGCCACCTCTCCCCGGACACGGTCTGCGGCCTTGTACGCAATATCGGCCGCGATGGCGAGGAGCATCGGGTGCTGACGCTGGGCAAGCTCAAGAACTCGCAGGTGGATATGTTCACCACCGTCTTCATCGGCAACCAGCAAACCAAGCTGATCGGCGACCGCATGATCACGCCGCGAGGATATAAAGATGTCTAAGCTATGCATATTTGCCGGAACCAGCGAGGGTCGCAGGCTGGTGGAGCAGCTGGCAGGCCGCGGTCTGGAGCTCTGTGCCTGCGTGGCGACAGAATACGGCGAGGTTCTGCTGGGTACACATCCAGATGTTCACATCCATGCCGGCCGCATGGACGAGGCTCAAATAGAAGCCATGCTCCGCAGCGAAGCCTTCGATCTGGTGATCGACGCCACCCACCCCTATGCGGACAGGGTGACGGAAAACATCGCCGCCGCCTGCACGCGTGCCAATGTGGAATATCTGCGCCTGCTGCGTTCGAGCGATTCCGATGAGGACGACGGCGTGTTTGTGGAAAGCGCCGCCGCCTGCGTGGAATACCTCAAAAATACCGAGGGCAGCATCCTGCTCACCACCGGCAGCAAGGATCAGCCCATCTATGCGCCGCTGCACGAGCGCATCTATGCCCGGGTACTGCCGATGCAGGCATCTTTGGATGCCTGTGCAGCCTGCGGCGTCGCACCCGACCGCATCATTGCCATGCAGGGTCCCTTTGACGAGGAAATGAACCTCGCCATACTGAAAATGACCCGTGCCAGCTACATGGTCACCAAGGATACCGGCGGTCCCGGCGGCTATGGCGCAAAGATACGTGCGGCAAGGCGGGCAGGCGTGCGCTGCATCATCATCGGCAGACCTCCTCAGCGGGAGGGCATGGACATGCCTGCCCTGCTTGCTCTGCTCAAGCAGCGCTTTCCCCTGCTTCCGCCCCGCAGGCAGGTCGCGCTGGTGGGCATCGGCATGGGCGGTGCGGATACCCGCACGCTGGCTGCCGAGCATGCCATACAGGAGGCAGACTGCCTGATCGGTGCCAAGCGCATGCTGGAGCTTGCCGCCGCCACAGGCAAGGAGCGGCACATCGCCGTGGCGGCGGCTGACATCGCCGCCTGCATCCGCAATAGCTCCGAGCGGCGCTTTGCCGTGCTGCTCTCCGGCGATGTGGGCTTCTACAGCGGCGCGAAGGCTCTGCTTGCCGAGCTTGGCGAGGATCCAACCATGGATATCGCCGTGCTTCCCGGCATCGGCAGCCTGCAATACCTCTGTGCGCGGCTTCATCGCCCGTGGGAGGATGTGCGCGCCCTGAGCCTGCACGGCAGGAACTGCAATTTTGTGGCGGAGGTGCAGCGCTGCCCTGCGGTATTTGCGCTGGTCGGCGGCAGGGACGGCGTGAAAAATGCCCTCGGCAGGCTGTGCAATGCAGGGTTTGGTCAGCTGCGCGTCCATGTGGGCGAGCGCCTTGGCTACCCGGATGAAAAGATCAGCCACGGCAGCGCCGCCGAGCTGATGGCACAGGAGTGGGACACTCTGAGCGTGGTTCTGGTGGAAAATGCCGACGCAAATAGCTTCATCGTGACCCATGGTCTGCTAGACGAAGCCTTCGACCGAGATGAAACGCCCATGACCAAGTCCGAGGTTCGCAGCATCTCCCTCTCCAAGCTTGCACTGAACCAGAGCGCCGTGGTGTATGATATCGGCTCGGGCAGCGGCTCGGTATCGGTGGAATGTGCGCTGCAAGCGCTGCGGGGCAGGGTCTATGGCATTGAGATGAACGAGCGCGCCATCGCCCTGAGCAGGCAAAATGCCGCGAAGTTTGCCCTCAATAACCTCGAAATCATCCCCGGCAAGGCTCCCGAGGCATTCGAAGCGCTGGAGCCACCCAGCCACGCCTTCATCGGCGGCAGCTCCGGCAGCATGCGCGGCATCATAGATAGCCTGCTCAGGAAGAACCCGCAGGTGCGCATCGTGGTCAATACGGTCACGCTGGAGACCCTCGCGGAGCTTACGGAGATCGCCAAGGAATTTGACTTCTGCGATATCGCCGAGGTTTCCATCGCCAAGCCACGCACGCTGGGGCGCTACCGGCTCATGACGGCGCAGAACCCGGTATTCATATTCACCCTGCAAAACTGCGGACAAAATGGTAGCAGCAAATGAAGCCGCTGTTTGTATTCGATCTGGATTCCACCATAACCAAATGCGAGCTTCTGCCGCTGATCGCCCAAAGCGTTGGTCTAAGCTCGGAAATGGCGTATCTCACGGAGGCAACCATGCAGGGCAAGCTTCCCTTTGCCCAGAGCTTTGCCCAGCGGGTGGAGCTACTGCGCGAGGTTCCACTGCCGCAGGCACGAGCCATTGTCGCGCAAGCGCCGCTGCACAGGGAAATCGCCGCCTTCCTGCGGGAGCATGCCAGCCGCTGCATGATCCTCACCGGCAACTTGGATGTGTGGATCGAGCCGCTGATCCAAGCGCTCGGCATGGCTGGCCGCTGCATCTGCTCCAAGGCGCTGGTTCAGGAGGGTCGCCTGCTGGGCGTAGAGCAGCCGCTGGATAAGGCGGCAGCCTGCCTGAGCCTCCCCCGCCCCTTCGTTGCCATTGGCGACGGCAGCAATGATGCCGGTATGCTGCAAGCTGCTGACATGGGCATCGCCTTCGGCGGCGCGCGCAGACCCTGCGCCGAGCTGATCCGTGCGGCAGACCTACTGATCGAAAGCGAGGCAGAGCTGATCGCCCTGCTGAAAGGACTGGTATAAAGCTATGCTCAATATCACACGAAACCTGCCGGATGCGCAGGCTTGCTTGGCTGCCCAGCAGCGCTGGGACGGCGTGGCAAAGCCCCTACATTCCCTTGGCAAAATGGAGGACATGCTCTGCCGCATCGCTGCGATACAGCAGAGCGCCGAGCTGCGCCTCTCTCCCCGCTGTGTGCTGGTCTTCTGTGCCGATCACGGCGTGGTTGCCGAAGGGGTTAGCCAGTCCGGGCAGGAGGTCACCTCTCTGGTTGCCCGCTCCATTGCGGAGGGCAGCGCCAATATCAACCTTATGGCTTCGGCGGCGCAGGCGGAGGTCTTTGCCGTGGATATGGGCATGGCTCAACCCGTCGACCACCCCGCAATGCTCCGCCGCAGGATCGCTCCCGGCACAAAAAATATGGCTGTGGAACCCGCCATGACCCGCCGGCAGGCGGAGCAGGCATTACAGGCAGGCGTCGATCTGGTGGGCGATATGAAATCGCGGGGCTATGCCATGGTCGCCACCGGCGAGATGGGCATCGGCAACACCACTGCCTCGGCAGCCATCGCCAGCGTGCTTCTGAGCCTGCCCGTCGAGCAGCTGACCGGTCGCGGCGCGGGGCTTTCCAATGCGGGGCTGGAGCGCAAGATAAGCGCCATATGCCGCGCCATCGAGGTCAACCGGCCCGACCCTGCCGACCCCATCGACCTGCTTGCCAAGCTGGGCGGCTTTGAGATAGCAGCCATGGCCGGAGCCTTTCTCGGCGGTATGAGCCATCGCATGCCCATCGTGATCGACGGCGTGATCTCCGCCGTAGCGGCGCTCATAGCTCTGCGCATCGCCCCGGAGGCGGGCGCCTTCATGCTGCCCTCCCACATGAGCCGCGAGCCTGCGGGCAGGCTGGTGATGGCTGCGCTGGGGTTGGAACCTGTGATCGACGCCGGCATGGCTCTCGGCGAGGGCACGGGCGCGGTGATGCTCTTCCCGCTGCTGGACATGGCGCAGCGCGTCTACGGCGGCAGCCACAGCTTTGGCAGTCTCGGCATGGACGCCTACTCCCCGCAGGGAGGCAACGCATGATCGTCCTCGTGACCGGCGGCAGCGGCAGCGGAAAATCCGCCTATGCCGAACGGCTTACCGAGGCGCTTTCGCAGGATAGCGCCGACCGCCGCGTTTACATTGCCACCATGCGGGTCTGGGACGGTGAATCAGAAAGGCGCGTTGCACGTCACCGCGCCCAGCGGGCGGCGCTGTGCTTTGAAACCATCGAATGTCCCGTGGATATCGCTCAGGTAGTTCTTCCCGAAAATGCCGTGGTTCTGCTGGAGGATATTCCCAACCTCGTGGCGAACGAAATCTTCGAGCCGGACGGCGATGCGAACCGCATCCTGCCGGGGCTCGCCATGCTGGCGGAGCGCTGCCGGCATCTGGTGATCGTGACCAACGATATCTTCTCCGATGGCGGCGCTTACGAGCCAACCACCCGCGCCTATATGCGGCTGCTTGCGCAGGTGAACCAAAGCCTTGCCAGCCTTGCCGACTGCGGCATAGAGGTGGTTTACACCATTCCCGTGCCATTCAAAAGGGTGAAGCCGTGCCCCTCAGCTGAAAATCCCCATCCCTCAAAGGAGAAAAAATAATAATATGCGTCTATTACAGTCCTTCATCATCGCCTTTTCCACCTATTCGCGCATACCCATGCCCTGCGCCGACTGGAGCGAGGAGAACCGGCGCTACAGCATGTGCTTCTTCCCGCTGATCGGCGTGGCGCTGGGGCTGGTGATGGCTGCTTGGCTATGGTTCTGCGATGCGGTCGGCGTGGGCGGCGTGCTTCGCGGCAGTGTAGCCGCCCTGCTGCCCCTGCTGATAACCGGCGGCATCCACATGGATGGTTTCATGGATACGCTGGACGCCATGGCGTCTTGGCAGACCCGGGAGCGGCGGTTGGAGATCCTCAAGGACAGCCATACCGGCGCCTTTGCCGTGATCGGCTGCGGGGCATATCTTCTGCTCTCTGCCGGTCTATACAGCGAACTGCGCCTTACGGACGCGCTTCCCATGGGCTGCGTGTTCGTGCTATCCCGCAGTCTGAGTGTACTCGCGCTGAATAACCTGCCCAAGGCAAATCCCGGCGGCATGCTGGCTAGCTTTGCCGATGCGGCAAGGAAGCGCGCCGTGAACCTCTGCTGCTCCTGCTATGCAGTGATCTGCCTTGCCCTGCCCATCATGCTCGCCGGTCGGGGAATCGGCTCCGCAGGCGCGGCAGGGCTGTGCATGCTCTATTACCGCCGCTTTGCCATGAAGCATTTCGGCGGCGTGACGGGCGACCTCGCCGGCTGGTTCGTGCAGATAAGCGAGCTTGCCTGTCTGGCGGTTCTGGTATTGGAGGTGATCCTGTGAAGCTCTATATTGGCGGCGCATATCAGGGTCAGGCGGAGCTTGCGCGGCGGGAGAACCCCAATGCGGAGCTGATAGCGGACTTTCACCTGCTGCTGCGGGACGTGACGGGCGATCCCCGCAGCTTTGCCGAGGAATTTTTCACCCAGCATCCCGATGCAGTGGTCACGGCGGACGAGGTCGGCTGCGGCGTGGTTCCCGTGGATGCGGCGAATCGTGCGTGGCGGGAGGCTGTTGGCCGCGCTCTCTGCGTGCTGGCGCAGCGTGCCGATCAGGTCACGCGGGTAATATGTGGAATCGGGGTGCGTATCAAATGAAATTTATATTGATCCGCCACGGCAAGACCCGTGGCAACATAGAGCATCGCTACATGGGCTGCCGGACGGACGAACCCCTCTGCACCGAGGGCATTGCCGAGCTGCATGCGCTGGCAGAGCTTGCCAATGCCGATGGCAGACCGCGCTACCCAGCCGCCGACAGGCTCTTTGCCAGCCCCATGCAGCGCTGCCTGCAAACCGCCGCCATACTCTATCCCGGCATGACCGCTGAAACAGTATATGACCTGCGGGAGTGTGATTTCGGCAGTTTCGGCGGCCGCTGCTATGATGAGCTTAAAAATGAGCCAGCCTATCAGGCTTGGCTGGAATCCGGCGGCATGCTTGCCTTCCCCGGCGGCGAGGATCGAACCAGCTTCTCGAAACGCTGCGTGGCTGCCTTTGAGAAGCTTCGCTGCTCCCTGCCCGATGGCTGCTATGCCATCATAGCCCACGGCGGCACCATCATGGCGATCATGGAGCGCTATGCCCTGCCCCATGCTGATTATTATGATTTTCAGCTAAAAAATGCCGAGGGCTATATCCTCAACGATGATGGAAGCTATGAGGTGCTATAATGCTATATTTTGTGGGCGTAGGCCCTGGCGACCCAGAGCTTCTAACGCTTAAAGCCGCGCGCATCCTCAGCGAGGCGGACGCCATCGCCCTGCCGGATTCGGGCAGCGATAGCGTGGTTTGGAAAATTGCGGGCAGGTGGATGGAGGGCAAGCCCCTCTGCCGCCTCGCCATGCCCATGAAGGGCGATCGAAGCGATTGGGCGGCGGCACACCGGCAGGCGGCGGATACCCTGCTTGGCTGGTTGGAGCAATACCAAATCATTGCCTATCCCGTGCTGGGCGACCCTTCCATCTATGCCTCCAGCAGCTACTTGATGGCTCTGCTTTCTCAAAAGCATTCCTGTCGGGTGGTTCCGGGAGTACCTGCCATGTGTGCCGCCGCGGCCGCGCTGGGCATCCCGCTGTGTGAAAAGGGCGAGCAGCTATCCATCATCGATCAGCTTTCCACTGCAACCCTGCCCGAGGGCAACCTCGTGTGCATGAAAAGCGGCGGCAGCATCGACAGGCTGCAAGCCCTCTGCGGCGAGCGCCCCGCCTATGTCGCCTGCAAGCTCGGCATGGATGGGCAGTGGCTGGGTAGGCTCAGCGATATGCCCAGCGAGCTTCACTCCTACTTCACCACAGCTATCATAAAATAGAGTCTAACTGCGGCGTACAAGCGCCGCTTTTGGTTGATTTTGGCACAGCATCATGTTATAATTTTAAAAACAGATGCATCTTGCCATGCAGAAATAAACAAGGATGGGGATTTTCATGAAAAACAGCCTTCGCAGAATGATCGCGGCGCTGCTGATGCTGGCGCTGT
This sequence comes from uncultured Oscillospiraceae bacterium, assembly GCA_964458825.1. Taxonomy (GTDB): domain Bacteria; phylum Bacillota; class Clostridia; order Christensenellales; family Aristaeellaceae; genus SFTH01. The sequence continues at coordinate 27,017 of CAYWLE010000002.1, forward strand.
TGCTTGGCTGCCTGCCGATGAGCCTTGCCGAGGAAGCCGCGCCGGAGCTGACCGCCGAGCCAGCCGCCACGGAGCAGCCCGAATCCATCGAGGAACCCACGGCAGAACCGACCACAGAGCCGACTGCCGAACCTGCGCCTGAACTTACTGCAAAACCTACGATAGAACCTACAATCGAACCAACAGCCGAGCCTATTGAGGAACCGACGCTCGATCCAAGCGCAGAATCTACGCTAGAACCTACAGTCGAACCTACAGTCGAACCTACGCTAGAACCTACGGAAGAACCCACGGCTGAACCAACAGCCGAACCCCTCCCCGAGCTGACCGACGAGCAGAAGGCGGCTCTTGAAACCATCCCCGAGGGCTTCAATGTTGAGGCCGTCGCCGAAGCAATGCTGCGCAGCACCAGTTGCCCGCATACCCGGCTCCAATTCCATGAACACGTGGATTATACCTCCCAGAACTATACCCCCATCGATCTCACTTGGCATAGCTACAGCTACAGGATAACGGGCAGAACGCTGGAATGCTGGGAGTGTGGCAAAGTCTTTCAGACGATTTCCATAAATGAAACAGTAAATGAAAAGTGGCTCCATGGGTGGGTTATCGATAAGGTCAGCTCAAAGATCAGCGTACACTGTGTCTATTGTGACATGACCCAAAAAGTCGCTTCCCCCTGCAAGCACAGCGGTCGTTACTGGTGGAGTGGCGAGGATTATAACATACATTGCAGCAAATGCGGCGCCATGACCGTTCTGAACACCCTTCAGACCTATTGCAGCCACAGCAATCGCAGCGTATATTATCCAAACGTCGCCTACACCACCTATTCCCGCTGGAATGCACAGCAGCATGTGAAGCTGTCCTCCATCCCCATCTATGATGGCTATGACGACGGCATCGATGGCACCTGCAATGATTGCGGCGAGTGGCTGGTGTGCAATCTGGATGGCAGCATCGATTATTACGGCAATACAGACAGAATCTCTTGGGAAAGCAGGGATACCTACACCCTCGAACCCCACAGCTTCAGAAACGGCGTGTGCGTCTGCGGCTATAGCCTGCCCAGCGTCAGCTTTTCTGGGCACAAGGATGGCGATTCCGTGGAGGCCGGCAGCAACCTCAAGCTGTCGTGGAGCTGCGATGGCTACAGCGCTTTCAATGTGGATGCCCAGCTCGTATCCTCACCCAGCAGCAGCTATGGCGAGCGCCTGAGCTTCACCCGCAGCGGTAATAGCCTCTCCCTCCGCGTGCCGGAAGCCGTCGGCAGGTATATCTGCGTGCGGGTTCAGGTGCAACAGAGCGGCACGGCTGCTACGATCGAGGGTCGCATCTGCCTGAAGATCATCGATCTGAACCAGCTCACCCTCTCCGGCAAGCAGCAGCTTGTGGCAGGGAAGTATACCACCCTCAAGGCTTATGACCTTGCGGGCAAGGCAATCTCCGCCAGCAAGCTCGCTTGGAGGAGCAGCGATAAGACCATCGCCACCGTATCCTCCTCCGGCAAGGTCACGGCAAAGAAGGCCGGCACGATCACCATCACCGCCACGGCAAAGGATGGAAAATATGGCATGCTGATAGTCACCGTGCTGCCCAAGGCGAGCGGCGTAGCCATCTACCAAAATGGTGAAGCCGCAGGCAAGAGCATCACCGTGGATATCGGTAAAACCAGCACCCTCAAGCTTTCCGCCGTGGTTGCCCCCGAGGGAGCCATGCAGGATGTAACTTGGAAGTCCAGCAGCACGAAGATTGCCAAGGTGGACGCCAGCGGCAATGTCAGCCTGCGCAAGACGGGCACAGTCACCATCACAGCCACCGCCAAGGACGGCAGCGGCAAGAAGGCGAGCGTGAAGCTGAACGTCAAAAACCTCGTGCAAAGCCTGAAGATCAGCGGCGATCTGACCCTTGCCTCCGGCAGGAACACGACGCTGAAGCTCACGGTCGCCCCCTCCAACGCCAGCAGCAAGGCAGTCGCTTGGACGAGCAGCGATCCCAGCCTTGCCAGCGTAAGCTCCAAGGGCAAGGTGACGGCAAAGGAGGTTGCCTACCGCCGAAGCGTCACCATCACCGCCACGGCAAAGGATGGCTCCGGCGTGATCGCCGAGCATGAGATCCTCATCTGCCCGCCCGCCACCAGCGTGCAGCTTTACCTGAACGGCGAGGCTGTCAAGGCAGCCAACACCGCCGTTGGTTCCCCCGTACAGCTGCGCAGCTTGGTTTACCCAACCGATGCTTCGCAGGCAGTAAAGTGGTCGAGCAGCGATAAGAAGGTTGCCAAGGTGGATGCAGATGGTCTGATCACGCCCATCAAGGCAGGATCGGCAACCATCACCGCCACCACCGCCGACGGCAAGAAGGCAAGCCTGAAGCTGACTGTAGGTAAAGCAATCAAATAATGTCTCCACGCTCCAGAATGGCAAATCCACCCTCATGAGCCACATCGGCAGCACCTTTCAGAAAAGTATTTCTCGGCATCTGCGGCATACCCTTCAGGTTTATCAGCGCATAGGCTCTGGAAAACTCAGAACTGTCCCCCTGCCTTATGTATAATGGCAGGCAGGCGTGCTTGCCTCATGCCGAATAACCAGCAAATATATGGAGGTTCCACATGAACCAAAGCTACGACATCAGCTACCTCGCCTGCCAATCCTGCACGGCGAAGATACACTGCGACGATTGCTCCGCCACGCTGCGCGAGCGGCTGCTTGGTCGCGCAGGCATCACCGCCGCAGAGGTGGACGTGAGCAAGGGCAGCCTATTGATCTCCGCCGAGATGGCCAAAGATGACCTGCTGGATCTGCTGGAGGACATCGGCATTTTCGCCGACTGAAGCCAGAAGCCCCCGATACGCCTTCAAAGTAAGCATATCGGGGGCTTTCCTTTCGCATTTTCCCTTTTCTTAAATGGTCATGCCCAGCGCACTCAGCAGCCAGCAAATCAGTATCGGCAGGAAGATGGCGGGCAGGTAGTCCGCCGTCTTGGTTTTGCGCACGCCCATCAGGTTCATGGCAACGGCAATCAATATGAGCGAGCCGACACAGTTGACCATGGGCAGGGCATTGATCCGGGCAAGGAAGGGCTGGATGAACGATGCCAGCAACGTCAGCGCCCCCTGAAACGCCAGCACAAACGCCGCCGAAACCATCACCGACACGCCATAGGTGACGGACAGGCAGGCGGAGGACACGAGATCCAGCAGAGATTTGATCATCAGCGTGGTATGGCAGCTAAGCTCCAGCGCGCCGGAGCCGTTCTGCGCACCCTCGAAGGAGCCGAGGATGGTCATCGAACCAATGCAGAAGAGCAGGCAGGCGGTCACAAAGCCAGCGGCGGGGTTGGCAGCCTGCTCATCTCCGCCGATGCGGGCAAGCAGACGATCGCCCAAGCCATTGATGCGGTCGTCAATGCGCAGCCAATAGCCAATGAGCAGCCCAAGCACCATGCTGGCAACCACCACAATTGCCTGCACGCCGCTTTCCACGCCGATCACCCCGGAAGCCGCCGCAAATATGGTGCACAGGCCGAGGCACATCATCATGGTATCGGGAAGTGGCGCACGGGTAGAAGCCGTCTTACCGGCGCCGCGGCGGCGCAGCAGCAGGCCAATAGCGCTTCCAAGCACCACGGTGAAGGTATTTACAAAAGTTCCAAAGTATTTCCACACAGCCAAGCACTCCTTCACGCCCGTCAGGCAGGCGTTCGAATATGGATACCATCATAGCACGCAGATGTTAAGACAAAGCCATCGCCATGATTCTATGTTGGTTTATTATCATAAAAAAATAGGGATAGACACGCCTATGTCTGTCCCTATTTTAAGCCTAGCAAGCATCGTCAGCCAGCTTAGCTTCCCATTTGCTCAGCCAGCGCCCGCGCACCCTTGCCAACCAAGGCCAGCGAGTTGGGAGAAGTGAGTATGCGCCGCATCAGCGCGTTGGTTTCCTCGAGGCCGATGGCGTTGATCCTGTCGATCACCTCGGTCTCGGTGCGGGTTTCATTCAGCAGCAGCAAACGACGTCCGTTGGACTGCATGCGTGCGGAGGTAGATTCGCTGCCCAGTATAAAGCCAGCCTTGAGCTGCTCCCTTGCCATCTTAAATTCAGCGTCGGTCAAACCGCCCTCGGCAATCCTTGCCGTCTCCTCCAATATCTGCTGGTGCACGCTGACGGCGGTATCCGGGTTGGTCGCCGCATAGACCGAGAGCATGCCGCTGTCGGTGTAGGCATTGGGATAGCTGTACACGGTGTATGCCATGCCGCTCTCCTCGCGGATCTTCTGGAACAGCCGGGAGGACATGGCTCCGCCATAGATGCTGTTAAAGAGCGAGAGCGCATAGCCCTCCTCGTCGCCGATCCTCAGCCCGGGGAAGCCAAGGCAGATGTGCGCCTGCTCGATCTCCTTCTCCTTGGTGATGATGGTGGGTGCAAATTCATTCACCTCGCAGCCAAAGCTGCGCAGGCCGTCGGGCTTCCAAGCGCCCAAATGCCGGTCTATCAGCGCCTGAACCTCTGCCCAGTCGTAGTTGCCAGCGATGGAAAGCACGGCGTTCTGGGGACGATACATGCCCTGCCAGTACTTGAGCAGATCCTGCCGCGTATAGCTGGATATGCGCTCTGCGCTGCCCAGTATGGGACGCGCCACAGGCTGGTCGCCGTAGTGCGCCAGCATCAGCAGCTCATGAACCAGATCCTCGGGGGTATCCTCGGACATGGAGATCTCCTCCAGCACCACGCCCTTTTCCTTTTCCAGCTCCTTTTCATCGAAGATGGGACCGGTCACAAGGTCGCAAACCACGTCCATTGCCAGCGGCATATGCTCATCCACGGTCTTTGCATAGAAGCAGGTGCATTCCTTGGAGGTAAATGCGTTGAGCTGGCCGCCCACCGCATCCATTTCTTCGGCAATGGCACGGGCGCTGCGCTTCTTGGTTCCCTTGAAAACCATGTGCTCCAGAAAATGGCTGATGCCCGCCTCGTCGCCCTTTTCATATTGGGAGCCTGCGCCTACCCACAGCCCCACGGATACGCTGCGGCAATGGGGAATCCGCTCGCCGATCACCCGCAAACCGTTGGGCATGGTCAATAGATCAAAATACATTTTCGATTTCATTCTCCTTATTCAAACATGCAGGCATAGCGCTGCCGCCCGAAACGGCGGCTATGATTTGGGATTGGATACAACATTCAGTGTATCCAATCCCCTTCAAACTATGAGCTATGAGCTATGAGCTTGTTTTAGCCGTGCCTGCGTCCGCCGCGGTCGCCGCCACGTCCGCCACGCTCGCCATCACGGCGCGGGGGACGGCGAACCGGCATGGATTCGTCGGCATACTCAATATCGGTACGCAGCAGGTTGATTCGGCCCTGAGAGTCGATCTCAGCGATCTTGCAGGGTACGGTATCGCCGATGTTCATCACATCCTCAACCTTCTCCACGCGCTCGTTTGCCATCTTGGAGATGTGCAGCATGCCATCCTTGCCGGGCGCATACTCGATGAATGCGCCGAAGCTCATGATGCGAACGACCTTGCCCATGAAGGTATCGCCCACCTGAGGATCCTTGGCAATGCCCTCGATGATCTGCCTTGCGCGCTTGGCTGCCTCGGCGTCCTCGGTGGCGATGAATACGCTGCCGT
>CAYWLE010000003.1:0-26922 GCA_964458825.1 uncultured Oscillospiraceae bacterium
GCGCCGATAAATCAGCAGTCCTTGCAGAACTTCTTGTTCAGAGCATCGACAAACTTGAAGCAATCCTCAGTGACTGCCCATGCGTTCGGCCACTCGCAGAGGTCGATTGCCCACCATTCGCCCTTATACTGGCCAACATCCAGCAGATAGGGGATGACCTTATCGAAATCGATGTTGCCATCGCCGAAGGGAGCGTGGGTGGAGGTGCCGGTATCGTTGAGGGTGCCGTCGCAGTCGATGAGGTGAACGAGGCCGATCTTGCCCTTGACCAGATCGATGAACTCCTCTACGCCGCCCTCGAGCTTGCAGCCTTCCTCAATGTGGCGATGGCCCAGCGCGCAGTTATAAGCGTGGCAGGTATCAAAGAGCAGGGAGAAGTTGGGTGCGGTAACGTGATCGAGGATCCACTTTACGTTCTTCGGCTCGTTGATCATGAAGCCGGGCTCGAACTCCCAAACCACATCGAAGCCATACTCGGCAGCCTCATTTGCCATCTCGGTGAAGTGCTTTACGAAGAACTGCTTGACCTCGTCATAGCTCATGCCCTCGGGCAGGATAGGCGGGGTGCAGGTATCCACGCGCATGATCTTGGTAAGACCCAGCTCGGCAGCGCACTTCAGCGCGCGGGTATACTCGGCACGCCACTCGGCGGTCTGCTTCAGGGAATCATACTTCCACATATCCAGCGCATAATCGGCAACCTCAAGGCCGTTATCCTTGAAGGTCTTCACCAGCGCCGCCTTCTTTTCAGGGGTATCCACGATATCGGGATGGGCGCCAAAGGGCGGGAAGCCGCCGAGGCTGATGCCGTCATAACCAATCTTCTTCGCGCCGGCGCAAAGCTCGTCCAGCGGCTGCGGAATCGCCCAAGAGCTGATAGAAATCTTCTTCATTGTTTTTCAACCTTTCTTATTATGATTCGAGCCTGCTAAGAGGCGTATTTTCAAGCATATTTCAATTCACAGAATTGCAGGGTAGATTGCTTAGGCTAGGTTCATCTCAAGGACGCCACCGCGGCGGCAGAGCTCATGCGCGCCGCGATGGCAGGGGTTTCAGGCTAAGTATAATGTATCAGTCGTGTTTGTTCAAGCGGTTGGTTAGGTTCTGGCTTAGTTGGCTGCGAGGTAGGCTTCCAGATTGGCCTGGAACTGGGCAAACAGCTCGGTATTTGCGCGGTATGCCTCCTCATAGACGGCCAGATCCCAAGTGAATTCGCCAGCTTCGCGGGCTGCGAGGTAGTCGTCCATGATCCACGGAATGGAAGCGGTCTCGAGGTTTTCCTTAGTGAGGATGTTGGAGGGCTTGATCTGGAGGTCAACCTCATATTCCTCGCCATTGAAGAAGCGGATCATCTGCTGCACGCTCAGGTCGGCGTCGAGGATGGGGCAGTCCATACCGGTTGCCATCATCTTGCCCTCGTTGAGCCAGCCCCAGCCCTCTTCCTTGCCGTTGATGGAAACCACGGCGATCTTATCGCTCAGGCCGTTCTCCTCGAGCACCTGGATGGTGCCGCGAGCCATTTCCTCGTTGCAGGCAAAGATCACATCGATATCGCGGCCGGAAGCAATGAGGTCTTCCACGGCGGGGATCGCCTTGGCGGCTGCCCATTCGCCGGAAGCGGTGACGTAGCATTCCTCCATGCCAGCCTCGGTCAGAGCCATGTTGAAGCCTACGATCTCGCCTTCAGCGGTGTTCTGGCCAAACACGCCGGGAACGAGGGCGATCTTGCCGCTGGATTCGGGATAGTTCTTGGCAACCCACTGACCGATCTCATAGCCGATCATGATGTAGTTGTCGGATACCCAGCCCTGATAGCCGGTGCCTTCCTCAACCTCGGGCTGACCGACGATGAAGAAGATCGGCACGCCGGCATCGTTGGCGGCCTTGATGGTGGCTGCGGAGCCTGCTGCGCCGGCAGTGATGACGGCGATGGCGTCAACACCCTTTACGATCAGGTCCTGGCAGTTGGCAAGCTCGGTTTCGGAGCTATAGTTGGAGTTCAGCTCGATAACCTCTGCGCCGTTTGCCTTGGCAAGCACGACCAGTGCATCGCCGAAGGCTGCATAATAATCGTCGGGGCCGGCATTGATGAAGCCGATGGTCTTGCCTTCCAGACCCTCTGCAAAGGCGGAGGCTGCGGTCAGCATAAGTGCAATCGTCAGGATGAGAGCAAACAGTTTCTTCATGGTTATTTCCTCCTTTTATATAGACTCGGCGTCTCCCCGCTGGGAGCCGCAAAATCATCCAGAATCAGCGGGCGCCCTTCTTCTTGCTGCCCAGATAGCCAATATAGATGGATACCAGTATCAGCAGACCCTTCATTACATACTGATAATAGGGATTTACGCCCAGTATGTTCATTGCATTGGAGATAATGCCCATCAGCAGCACGCCGATGAAGGTTCCCCACATATTTCCCTTGCCGCCGCTGAGAGCCGTGCCGCCCACGACCACCGCAGCGATAACGTCTATCTCCTTGCCGCTGCCCATGGTCGGGCTGCCTGCGCCAACGCGGCCGAGCATGATGATGGTGCCCAGCGCGATGAACAGACCATTGATGGCATAGAGCAGAACCTTGAAGCACTTTACATTGATGCCGGAAAGGTATGCGGCGTTCTCATTGCCGCCCACCTGATAGATCCAGCGACCAAACTTGGTATACTTGAGCAGCAGCCACATGATTACCGTGAATACCAGCAGAGCCAGCACCGGTATGCCAATATAGAAGCCGCTCTCACCGAAGGTAAGCTTTACATTTTTCACGAACCTGAGCTGATCGCCCATGGTGATCTCTCGTCCGTTGGTAATGAGGTAGGAAAAGCCCTGATAGATGCTCATGAAGCCCAGCGTCACGATAAACGGCTCCAGATGGGTACGGGCGATCATGAAGCCCGCAAGCGCCTGAAAAACCACACACGCCAGTATCACCACCAGCACCGCCGGAAGCAGCGCCCAATCCTGCTTTACCAGCAGGTAGGACAGCAGGCAGCCTGCGAAGGAAACCATCTGACCGCAGGAGAGATCCATGCCGCCGCTGAGCATGATAACCGTCATGCCGATTGCCAGCACGCCGGTGATGGAAACCTGCGCCAGCACGTTGGATACGTTCAGACCCTTGATGAAGGCGATGGAGGAGAAATCTCCGCCGCGCACGATGATGCCTTCCATCAGGATCACCAGCACGATCAGACCCATCAGCACCAGAAACATCGGTGCATTTTCATGATGGAGCAGTTTGCCTGTGCCTTTTCTTGTTTTCATATCAAGCCTTACCTCCGATCGAGTATTTCAGGAGCGTTTCCTGCGTCATATCCTCCTTGCCGATCTCGCCCACGATCGCGCCATCGCGCATAACCACGGCGCGGTTGCTCATGGCGATCAGCTCCGGCATATCTGAGGAGATCATTATGACGGCCTTCTTCTGCCGCAGCAGCTCGGTCATCAGCTTGTAGATTTCCTCCTTTGCGCCGATATCCACGCCTCTGGTTGGTTCATCAAAGATGAAGATATCGCCCTGCGTGGCAAACCACTTTGCCAGAACCACCTTCTGCTGGTTGCCGCCGGAGAGGTTGACAGCCTTTTGATAGGCTCCGGGAGTGACGATGCCGAGACTCTTGATATATTCCTGCGCCAGAGCGCTGTCCTGCTGGGGCAGTGCAAAGGGCGTATGGGTCACGGTGTAGCGCGCCGCCGGAATATTTCGATCGAGGGAGTGGTGCAGAAACAGACCCGTTCCCTGCCGATCCTCGGTGATGAAGCACATGCCATTTTTGATGGCGTCCTTCGGCGTGCGAAGATGCACCTCCCTGCCGCGGATCCTGATCTTGCCCTGCTGCGCACGCTTCATACCAAAGAGCACCTCGGCAAGCTCGGTTCTGCCCGAGCCAACCATGCCGTAGATACCCAGCAGCTCGCCCTCGCGCAGCTTGAGGGAGCAGTTTTTCGCACCGTTGCCGGTAATGCCCTCTGCCTCGAAGATGACCTCGCCCACGGGCGCGTCCTCTCGGCTGTAGAACATGGATACGTCGCGACCCACCATTTCGGAGATCAGCCCCTGCTCCGTCACCTCGGCACGCTCGCGGGTGCTGATCCAGCGACCATCGCGGATCACGGTGACGCGGTCGGCAATTTCGAATACCTCCTCCAGATGGTGGGAAATGTAGACGATGCTCACGCCGCTGTTTGCCAGCTTTCGCAGGCAGGCAAGCAGATGATCGATCTCCACTTGGCTGAAGGATGCGGTTGGTTCGTCCAAGATCAGCACCTTGGCATTCTGGATGAGCCCTCGGGCAATCTCCACCATCTTCTGTGCGCCGCTGCCCAGCCTGCCCACGATATCCTCGGGGCGAATATCCGCGCTGAGCATTTGCAGAACCTCCTGCGTGCGCCGACGCATGGCGCTGCGATCGACCCTGCCGTTTTTGATAAGCTCGTTGCCGCTGAAGAGGTTCTCCTGCACCGTGAGATAGGGAAAGAGATTATGCTCCTGATAGATGGTTTGCACGCCCATCTCCATTGCCGAGCGCGGTGTGAGCCTGCCCACATTCCTGCCTTCGAATATGATCTCGCCGGAATCCGGGGCGTGGGCGCCGGAAAGCATCTTGATAAGCGTGGACTTTCCAGCGCCGTTTTCTCCGCAAATACAGTGTATCTCGCCGGTGTACAGGCTGAAGCTGAAGTCCTCGAATACCTTTACGCCCGGATATGATTTTGAAACATTTTTCAATTCGTAGATCACTTGATTCGGCATATACACATCCCCATATCATCGTGGCATACAGAAGAAGCCTTGGTTTGCTTGGTTTTGGTTTTTTTATTTTTTGATATCCGCCATCTGGAGGATGCCGCAGTCGGGACCAAAGTGCTTGAGGATAACCAGATCCTCATACTTGGAGCAGTTCTTCACCCGCACGCCCTTGATCGCGGCATCGTGAGATACAAAGAACTCGTCTGCGGTAAGCTCGCCATAATGGATCAGCGTGGGGCTCTCGCAGTCGAAGGAGCCGAACTTGCCGTGACCCTCGATCACCAGACAGCCATAGGCGGCCTTATCCGTGATAACGACCTCGCAGCCGGGCTTCACGATAAGCTCCTTGGCACCCACATAATCATTGCCATAGGCGACCCATCTCTGATTCCAGCCCTCGCCCTCCTTCTCCAGCACGGGGCGGCGGAAGAAGCGCTCGCGGTAGTCCGGGCAGGTGTTCATCTCCCAATCTGCCACGTCCATGATGACGTCCAGATTGTTCTTATCGGCGTCCGGCACGTAGCCAGCCAGATCGTCGTAGGTAAATACCTCGCCATTGACCACATTCTCCCACATTGCCATTACATCGCTGTTCCACTGCGGCTCATAGGTGCAGAGGGAACCGGGGGCATGCACCACGCCTGCGGGGGTATACCAGCCGGTATCCAGCTCGATACGGAAGGCGCGGGAAAGCTCGGTAATGCGGCCGTCGCACTTGGTAAAGCCGGCAAGGCGCTCCTTGACCTCCTCGCGGGTAACGGAGGGGTCAAAGCCAAAGTAGGAAACCGGCATTGCGCCGAGGGTCTGGTTATACTGCTTGGGGAAGAAGTAATGCTCGTGCTTGGGCTTTACATCGCCATAGCGCTTGCACGCCTCCTCGCCGTGGTGGATGTGGTGGAAGAGCGGCCATTCGTAATCATAGAATTTGGAATACATCGGCCACGTGCCGAAGCGGTCGATCAGCTCCTGACCGATCAGCTCCGCGCCCAGCTCATCGATGAAATCCTTAAAGAGGATGACATGGGACGGATCATCATCCACATTAACAAAGCTCATGCCCTCATATTTGCCGGCGCCCTTGGTTTCCACATGGGTAATGGAGGAGAACCAGCGCTCCACGATGGCGCCGCGCTCCATGCCCATGGCATAATAATCGTCGGGATGCAGGCGGATGCGCTTGCCGGGCCGATTGAACGGACGGGGCACCCATGTAGGAGTAAGCTGAAGGATACCTTCGCCCTTTTCAAACACTTCACGGATCTTGCTCATGTTTATTCCTCCTGTTTTTATTTATACGTATAAATTTATAAGCAAAATAAAATGCGATTTGTTAAAACTCGCTTCTGCTCTATCTTTCGTATTTATGGTATCACACGCCAAATATTTTGTCAATAACTTTTTGGTTTGCTTGAAAATATTTATGCAGGAAAATAAACTGTGCAACCTGCCTGCGTAATCGTTTATATTTTACTTATCAAATTCATTTATATTTTGCTTATCAAAACCATTTATCTGTGGTATAATAGCATCAGTAAGCTAATTATCAATGCAACAGGCGGTAATTATATGCGTAAAGACAGCCCCACCATGAAGGACGTAGCCCGGCTGGCAGGCGTTTCGCAGCCAACCGTTTCTTATGTAATCAACGGTTCAGCCAGCATCTCGCAGGAGGTAAAGGATCGCGTGTTCAGCGCTATCCGGCAGCTGAACTACAAGCCAAACTACAATGCCAAGGCGCTCAAGACGAACAATTCTGAAATTGTGGGCATTATCATTCCCGACGTGGTGAACCAATACTATGCCCGGCTCCTGCAAATACTGGAGGAGGATCTGCATGCAAAGAACTACCAGATGATCATCTACTCCACCTCCTACGACGGAGCCATAGAGGAAAGCTCGGTTCGCAGCCTGCTATCCTATAATGTGCATGCCATTATCACCCTCTACCAGTTTACCAATTCCAAGTGCTGGGATCTGCTCAAGGACTATGGCAGGATGGTGGTTGCCATCGAGGGCGGCTCCTACTGCGCCAAGCTGAACATACCCTGCATCAATGTGGATAGCCATCTGGGCGGCTATATGGCGACCCGACACCTGCTGGGGCTAGGTCGCAAGCGGATCGCTTACGTGCATCAGAACTCCGATATCGATGCCCTTGAGGAGCGCCGCAACGGCTATATCGAGGCGATGAAGGCTGCTGGGCTGTACCACCCGGAGGATATCTTCATAACCAAAAACCCGAACGATAAATGGAACGAGGGCAAGAACCTCGGCAAGCGGCTCTCCCGCCTGCCCTACGATGGCATCATCACCTGCTCCGACCTGATCGCCGTCGGCATCATCAAGGAGCTATTGCACACCGGAAAGCGCGTGCCGGAGGATGTATCCGTGATCGGCTATGACGATGTTCCCATTGCGGAGCTGTTTGTGCCCGCCCTCACCACCATCGCACAGCCCTTGGAGGAGATCTGCGCACTGGCGATAAAGACGATCTTCGATCCTGAAAAGACGGTTCTGCCCACCCTCCAGCCCCAGCTGATCAAGCGTGAATCCGCCTGAGGCTGGCTGCGCAGGGCTGCGTTTTGTGTGCTTTGCAGTTTAATAAGATAGCCTGCAAGGCAAAAAAGCAGAAAATCTAACCGCTTGCTTCCTGCGGTTGGATTTCTGCTTTTATGGGCTTTATCAGCGGTCTGACCGATCGAGAAGACTTGATCGGTCTGTTTATTTGGTTGGTCTGTGATTGGTCTGTTGTTGGTCAATGCTGGGCATGAGGGTGGGCTGTAGGTTTGCTTTCGGGGCTTTGGCGGTGCTCTTCCTGCGCATGAAGCGCGCTTATCCGCTGAGCCACGTTTCTTGGCTTGGAGAGGTCGGCTCCGTTCAGGCGTTTTCCATTCAGCCGAGCGCTTTCTTCTTCCTCGGCTGCCCTATGGCTCAGCAAAGGCTTGGCCGCCCTTCCCCATTCAGCCGTTCAGGCGACCGATGGCGGCGATGCAGGCGGCATACTCGGCATTCACCGCCGCGACCAGAGGCTCGGGCGGCAGGCTGCTGGCATTGCGCAGCGCCTCGGTAAGCGCGGAGGCTGCTGCGGCGAGGCGATCCAGCCCGAGGGTCGCCGACGTACCCTTGAGGGTATGCGCTGCACGGAAGGCGGTGGCGACGTCCCCGGCAGTCAGCGCAGCAGCGAGCGCATCATGGGATGGGTCGCCAAGGAACTTGCTGAGGAAGCGGCGGATCATCGCCTCGCTGGGCAGCCTTGAAAGCACGAGCGCATGATCTCCGCCAAGCAGCTCATAAAACGCCTTTATATCCAAAGTCTGTGCATCCATAGCCTTAATATCCTTTCTGCATTGCCCCAGTTGCTTGGTTTTATAATTAGCCATCCAGGTGGAACTTATCCCTGTACATTGCCTTATCCGCCATATCGATGGCGCGGGTAAGCGGCTCGACGCTATAGGCGCCGCCGATGCTGATGCCCAGCTTCAGCTCCGGATACTTTTCCACAACGGAGGCGCTGACCTTTTCCTTGATGCGCTTGAGCTTTTCAAAGAAGGCATTTTCCCCGATCTCCCGGAACAGAAGCAGAAATTCATCGCCGCCATAGCGGATAAGCACATCGCTCTCCCGTATGCAGGACTGGATCTGTGCGGAGATATGCTTGAGCGCAGCATCGCCAGCCATGTGACCGTAGGTATCGTTGATCTGCTTGAACTGGTCGATATCGATCACAGCCACGCCCTTTGCCCTCTCCAGATTGGGCTGGAAATTATCGAAATAGGCGCGGGAATAAGCCTCGGTGAGGGTATCGCGGTAATAGTTTTGCAGGGTGGCGCTATCGGGCAGGAAGCCCACGCCGTACATGTCCTGACCGACAGAATCCTCCATGCAGATGGCAACCTCCAGCACGCAGTCCTGCTCGCCGCAGCGAACATATCTGGAAAGCACGGAATAGATCCTACCATCCAGCACCTCCAGCTTGGTCATCCAATTTTTATTATGGAGCGCCTTGGCGGAGGTGCAGTTTTTGCAGGCATCGCCGCGGTTCCATATCTCATAGCAGCGCTTCTCGCCGCAAGCCACGCTGCCATCCTGCTGGATATTGAGCACGCGGCAGCTTTTCGGCTCCACCAGCCGAACCACATCAAAGATATTGGACATGGCGATGAAATTTTCGCTGCTGACCTGCTTGCCCTTGATAAGCAGATCTCTGCCCTTGCGCAGAACGGCATCGTGAATATCCTGAAACTGGCCGACCACGGCGACATAGCCGGGGCTATCCTCCGTCCAGATGGTTTGTGCAGTGAGCAGCTGCCAGCGCGGCAGATCATTCATGGGGATCGCCACTGTCATACGCACGCAGGGCTGCTCCCGGGTGGTATTGAGCAGCCGCTCCTGAAACAGGCGCTGATCCTCCGGCTCCAGCAGGTGGGTCGCACTGCTGGCCAGCTTGAGGCGCTCGCCATCCTCATTAAAGAAGCAGATGGATGTGACCTTGCGTGCCACGGCGTCATATTCAAACTGTATGCCGCCGCACCTACGGGCAAAGAACTCCTTCTTGGCGCGCTCGATCTCCGCAATGGAGGCGCTTCGATCGCTCACCGGCAAATCCTCAAACTCCAGCGCCTCCTCGGTGAGCGGCTGCACCGTATTCATATATTCATACTGGCTATTATTGAGGTTCAGCTCCACGAGCAGCTCATCGGATATCTCGGTAAAGCAGCGCAGCAGGAAGGGATTGAACATGCCGCACTCGCCATTGAGGATCATGGCGACCGCCTTTTCATGGGTGAACGCCTTCTTATAGCAGCGGTCGCTGGTGAGGGCGTCGTAGGCGTCGGCAATGGAAACCGCCTGCGCGGATATGGGTATTTCATCGCCCTTGAGCCCGTCTGGATAGCCTTGGCCGTCATACCTTTCATGGTGGTAGCGGCAGATCTCATGGGCGGTGACCATGAGCCTCTCGCTCTGATCCACGGGCAGCTCCCAAAGAAGCTGGTCGCCGCGCACGCAGTGGGTCTTCATCAGCGCCCATTCCTCGTCGGTGAGTGCGCCGGGCTTATTGAGTACGCTCTCCGGCACATAGATCTTGCCGATATCGTGCAGCGCCGATACAGAGCAGATCATGGCGATATCCTCCTCGCTGAGGACATACCTATCCGTCAGCTTCACCAGCCGGTTCAGCAGCAGGCGGGTGATCCGCTGCACGCGCAGGGTATGATCGCCGGACTCATGGTTGTTTGCCTCCAGCACGCGGCTGAGGATATTGACCAGCATGCTATTGTTCTTCTCACGCTGGAGCACCTGATTTTCCACAAGCCGCACCAGACGCTTATTTCGGGAATAGACGCTGAGCACGCTATGCACGCGCTGCTGCACCAAGAAGGCATCGAAGGGACGGCGAATATAATCGATGGCGCCAAGGCGATAGGCATTTCGCATGAAGCCCACATCATCCTCGGCGGAGATGATGACCACCGGTATATCGTCCGTCCAGCGCTGCGCGTTCATTACCTTGAGCACATCCATGCCGCTCATTTTGGGCATGTGCATATCCAGAAGCAGTATATCCGCCTCAATATTCTCGGAAAGCAGATTTAGCAGGTGCTCGCCATCCTCAGCAAAGATATAATCATAGGCGTCGCCCAGCATCTCTGCCAGCAGCTCCCGGTTCAGCTCGGAATCATCGGCAATGAGTATCGTTTTTTTCTCCCTTGCCTGCGCGTCTTTCGCCGTCATGCATGTCCTCCCGCCTGTATAGGCTTGGTCTGGCTGGTTGGGTTGGTTGAAAAAGGCATGGCTTTACTGGTTCAGCTTCTGGCGTGCGAGCTTATCCCAGTTAAGCTTATTTTTCTTATAGCCGATAAACGCGCCCGCACGCACCGCGGCAAGGTCGAAGCGCAGGAAGGTGATCTCAAACATGCACAGCAGAAATGCCTTGCACATATCCTTGAAGGAGAGCTTCATATCGATGGTATGGATCCGCGAGAAGAAAGCCGTTATGGAGAGCAGCGCCCCATAGAAGGCATAGACGATGAAATAGAGCAGCATATAGCGGGGATTGAGCATATCCATCGCAATGGCGATCAGGATCGTGGCTACGCCGAAGATTTCGATATAGGGCGAGAGCAGCTCATAGAGCAGGAAATAGATATAGGATACCATGCCAACCGCGCCGAAGCGGGGATTGGCGCACATCTCCCGATGCCCCCACATGGACTGAAACAGACCCCTCTGCCAGCGCTTGCGCTGCTTGCGCAAATCGCTCAAGCGCTCCGGCGCCTGCGACCAGCAGACCGCATCCGCCGCATACTTGATCTGGTAGGGTCTGTGGCTCGACCGGCAGAACTCATGCAGGCGAACCACAAGCTCCATATCCTCGCCCATGGTGCTGGGATCATAGCCGCCCGCAGCCACCACCGTGCGCTTTTCAAACAAACCAAATGCGCCGGAGATAATGAGGTTGCCATTGAAGCGATCCAGCAGGATACGCGCCGCAAGGAAGGAGCGATCATACTCCAGCGCCTGCATGCAGGCAAGCAGGTTCTTGGGCAAGCCATACTTCACCACGCGGCCATTCTGGATCACCACGCCGTTTGCCGGACGCACGCTGCCGCCCACGGCAACCACATTTTTATTCTCCAGCACGGGCCGCACGATGCGCTCCAGAGAATCATATTGCAGCACGGAATCGGCATCCATGCAAATGAAATAGGGATAGCGGGCACAATTTATGCCCATATTCAGGCTATCTGCCTTGCCGCCGTTCTTTTTGCGAACCAGCGTGATGGGAACCTTTTCATCGTTGGTTTCATACACAGCCTCCACCTGCTGGCAGTTTAGCTGCATGCGTATGGGACGCTCCACCCGCTTCATATGGAACGCCTCCACAAGAACCTTGGTGGTATCATCCTTGGAGCCGTCATCCATGATAATGATCTCATAGAGCTTATAATCCAGCGCAAGCAGGGAACGGACTGTATCCACCACGGTGATCTCCTCATTATAGGCAGGCACCAGTATGGACACAGGCACATAATAATTCTGCCAGAGCTTATTCTGCAAAAGCTCATATTCCTTATCCTGATAGAGCTTCGACGCGCCCACCACCACCGATAGAAAGAGGAAGGTGGAGTAGCCCAGCAGATAGAGCAGAAAGAAGATATTCACGCAATCGAGAAATACCCGCACCGCATCGGTCATGGCTGCTCTCCCTCCTCCGTGACGCTGGAAGCGCCGTCCCGCTTCCGATCCTTCTTCTTTGCCTTCTCCTTTGCCTTCTTCTTGTTCTTCTTCTTTTTTCGCTTGCCATCCATGGTAGGCTGCGCCTCGGCAGGGCTTTCTGATAAAGTCTCTGACAAAGGCTCTGATAAAGGCTCTGACAAAGCTTTGAATAAAGGCTCGGGCGAAGGCTCCGTGGCTGCCTCGGCGCGTATTTCCGCCTCGCGCGCCGCCTGCGCCGCCGCAAGCTCCTCTGGGCGCAGCTCCAAACGATACTGGAGCATCTCCCTTGCATAGCGATCATCGCCCTCAAGGACATCCAGCACCTGCTCCACGCCCACATTCAGGCTACGCAGGCTGAGCGCGGCATTATAGCGCACATACCAGTTTCGGCTGCGCAGACCGCCCTTGAGCAGGGCGATGGTTGCCTCGCCGGGATAGGCAGCAAGCACCATCATGCATACGGCGCAAAGCTCCCATTCGGCGGCATTGGCGTCCGCCGCAAGCTGATAGAGCATCGTCCGCATCCGTTCATCCGGATATCTGCCGAAGTAGCGCAGGCAGGCGATCTTCACCTCCAGCTCCTGCGTGCCCTGCGCAAGGGAGAGCATCTGATCCCGCCACGCGCCGGAGGCAAAGCGGATGTAATCCAGCAGCAGCCCCTGCATCTGGCTGCCGAAGCTGGAAAAGCACTGCCAGAGCAGGGCGATCAAACCATCGCGATCCTCGAAGGTCAGCAGACCATCCACCAGCAGCTTTTCATGAATGAATATGTCGTCCGCGCCATCCAGCGCCCGCAGCGCCTCCAGCACCAGAGGCGGCTGGTTGGAGCTATAGATGGCTCGCAGGGCATTTTCAAGGTTATACAGACCCTTCTCCTCCCGCACCTGATCCAGCAGAAATGCCGTTAGGCGCTCGCTCGGCGCATAGCGCATGAGCTGAAAGCGGGTCACGAGGAAGGAGTAATACGCCTGCTTCATGCCTGCCTTGCCTGCATAATAGGGCAGAACCGCCTGCACGATGCCCGCCGTAAACGGCAGGCAGACCTCATACTGCCGGGGAAGCTGCTTATGTATCTCGTCCATGGCCGAATGGAACGCCATCATGCTTCCGCTGCGGCGCAGCCTGCGCGCCATACGGCTGCGCTGAAGCTCCTGCCTGTGCTCCGGCAGTGCCTGCCAGTTCCTTGCCTGTTGCAAAAAACAACGCCAGAACCACCGCTTCCGCTGCCGGAAGCGCCAGCCAAGCAGCTTGCCAGAGATAAGCTTCCAGCAGTTGAAAAGCACAACGCTTATGCATATGAAGATATAAAAGCCCAATACAACGGGTACGATCATCCTTCATCACCGCCCGTCCAGCATGCCTGTAGCGCATAATAGGCCGGCTTGAGCCGCTCATGCCAAGCCACATCATTTCCCCAGCCTTTGAGGGCAAGGGAGCCGGTTTCGATGGTTTCCCCCGCCGAGCCAACGCCGATATAGAGCCGCTTGAGCGCAATAAACTCCACGCCGTAGTTTCCATCATAATAATCATCATGGATCTGCATGCGGGATGGATCGGCAAAGTTGAGCAGCGCCCACGGCAGGCGCAGCTCGATATCCTCCCCGGAAGCGGCAAAATCCGCAAGGGAATCATAGCCCTGCGCGGCAGGATCGGCATTGCCGAAGCGCAGCGCCCCCGTGGCATAGCTATCCAGCATGGATAGGTTATTGAGGAACTGGTTGGCTGTGTCCTTTACAGCCATCTGAGCCGGCTCGAAGCGCTGGCTATCCTTCGCCGGAGGATCGATATAGGCGTCGTTGCCGGTGATCTCCATTTCGAAATTGGCGTGTATGGCATGGTAGCGATCCTGAACCAGCAGCACGGAATCCTCCTCGCCATGGATGCGCAGCAGGAAATCCGCCGCACGATCAAAGCTGACGCCATATTCCGGGCATGCCGCAGCGCCGGTCTTCTGGGTGGTATCGATGGGAATATAGAGGGTATCGCTGCCGAAGCGGTAGCCGGGCTTATGCACGCGAAGGTAGAGGTAAGCCTCATCATATCTTGCGCTCAGGCTGGAACCGTCGGCATAGCGCTTCACAATATCCCCCTCGCTCCACTCGCCCGCATCGCCATCCACCACGCAGGCGCTCTCATCGCCGGGATCGAAGCAGAGCAGACCGAAGTGCTGGTCGCTGCTCTGGGCATCGAACCAATAGGGGCTGCGGCTGAAATCCACGGAAAAGAGGGTATTCCACGTGCGCTTGTGCCACTCATCCTGCCATGAAAAGACGCAGCCGCCGGCGCTGCCGGAGGAAAGGATATCCTGCCAGCAGGCAAGGATGGCGTCCCCCTGCTCCGCCTCGGAGAAGTGACCCTCCCGCAGGCTGGTGGCGGTGTTGGACTGGGCAAGCCCGCGTCCGCTGCCCGCACCGAACTCGAGGATGACCACGGGCATGCGATGGTGGGCATTGAGCAGCTTGAGATAAGCCAAGTAGGTATTGGCTTGGTTGGCTTGACTAGCCTCCCCGACCTCCTCCGGCACGAGGAAGGCTGCATGGAAGCAGTCGCTGAAATCCACATATTCCGCAGTGAGGCTCTGCCACTGGGCAGGCTCCATCACGGAGAGATAATCCAAATCATAGCTATAGCAGCTATAGCTGGCAAACAGACCCGCCCTGAAGCCCTCTGCGGCGCGGATATGCTCGGCATCGATGGAGGCGCACTTGCGGAAGAACTGCCGAACCTCCTCAGGATAATCGAAGGGATCGGTGCTGCGGGCATTGGCGAAGCTAACCAGCCGCTGCTGGCTATAGCGCTCGCTCTCATAGGCAATGAGGGCGTCCCCCACCCGAGCAAGCATGATCTCAAAGGGAGAGGCTTCCTCGGCGGTGCAGAGGTAATCGCCGGAATAGCCAGCCATGCCGGGATAGCCTTCATCGGTATAGGCAACGGTCGTATCCATCCATTCCGCGCCGACGACATAGCCCAGCGTCCAGCGGGATACATCGGTCAGGAACAGCCCGTTGGCGCCGCCCGAATCATTGGAGAGGATGAAGCGCTTGCCATGCAGCACATCCACAGCCGCCTTGCAATCCATAACGAGCTGGCGATAGAAGCTGCGGTCATAGGCGTCCACATGAGAGTTTTGGGCATAGTCGTTTACCCATACGCCCTGAAGCAGATAGAGCGGCGCGGCTGGGCTGGCTTCATTGAAGCGCTTCAATGCACGATAGAAGGCGGGGCTTTGGATGGAATAGACGCGCACGACATTCGCGCCCATTTCCTGCATCTGAGCGAACCAGCGCAGGTAGGTTGCCTCATCGATGGCATAATCGGTTGACCACGCTCCGGGCATACCGCTGCCGAGGTTCACGCCGCGCATTTGAAAATCCTGCCAGCCAGATTCCGTGAGGAGCTGGATGCTGGCGCCTTGGGTGCGCACGGAGATGGCAGGCTCGTCGATGGCGTCAAAATCGATATGGATCAGTCCGGCATAATAGCAGCCTACCGCCGCAAGCAGGGCGCACAGCAGGCAGGAGATGGTGATGATAAAGCGCTTCATACGGGTGAGCCACCTCCTTGCCTTTCAGGCGATTTAATCGTTTACCTCGTTATACTGCTTGACCTTGGAGCCTGCGGAATACTGCTGGATGGTATCGATATACTGATCCAGCCAGCGGCCGCGGTTATGCAGGTAGCCCTTGAGCTGACCCTCGGCTGCGGCGCGGCTATCGAAATTGCGATCCTTGGGCATGAGGAGGTTTGCCTGCGTGGATACATCGCCCCAGCGGGCATCGTTTCGCGCAAGGGCAGGCTCGATGAAGGCGAGGGTTTCATCGATATAGGCATCGAGGGCTTCCTCGCTCAATATGCCTTGACGCAGGCTGCGGTAGCGGTGGATGATGCGCCGGGTGAAATCCTCATCCTTGGTGAGCATCCAATACCAGAGGCGATTCTGCATGAAGAAGCCCTCATGGGATATCTCCTCCTCGAAGTAATTATCGCAGGCATTGTTGAAATCCCACACGCACATGTGGAAGAGGTTATCTATGCCCTTATAGATGTAGGTAGAAAAGTTGCCTGCATCGGCGTTGCTGGAAAGCTCGTTGATGATGAAGTAATTCACGAAGCTATCCACGTCGATCTGATCCTTATAGCCATAGAGGGGCATATCATAATCAAAGGAATAGAGGGATTTTTCAAAATCGGAAAAGTCCTGCCGGATGGTCTCCTCCATCTCAGGCGTGAGCCTTCTCTCGCCGGGATACTCCACCTGCAAAAGCAGCGGCGTGGTATAGGTATAGGTGGTGAAGCTATTGAGGGGAGTTTCCTCCGGGCGCTTATGATCGAGCCTGAGCAGATAGCCGGTGAACTCGTTTCCCTTGGCGCTTACGCTCAGCTGGAGCCGTGCGCCATCGCCGCCGCCAGTGACGCTCTCAGTCATGAGATAAAGCCCCTGATATTCGCCATTGAGGATCAGCTCGCAATAGCGCACATTGGGGGCATAGCTCATGATTTCGCCGCTGAGATTATAGAACATATAGTTGCGCACCGCCGTCTTATCCAGCCACGGGCCATAGAGCACCCATTCGTGGTGGGCGTCCATGCCCATTACGGGCTGCGGGGCATTATTGCCCGCCTCATCCACAAGGCGGATGGCATAGCTTGGCTTATCAAAGGAGCGGGAGGAATTGCCGCGTATGCGTATGCTGATCTGGCTAGCCAGATCCGGCGCGCCATTGGCATGGTGATAGGCGCTGCTGTCCGTGCCGATCACCTTCATATTGGCGGATATGGTGGAGCTGCCGTCGGCAGCCATGGTGTAATTCACCTCGCCATTGGAGCCGTAGATGGGTCTGCCGGGAACCGCCGTGCCGCGGGTATCAATTTCCACGATGGGCAGGTAGGTGCATAGCCCGCCGTCATCCTGCTGCGTGCATGGGGCGTCTGGCGTCGCCTGCCTGTGCTGGTGTACGCGCTCTATCTTATTGTGGCCGGCAAAGCTCAGCGGCGCGAGAATCGCCAGAACCACCGCAGCTGCGCAGGCTGCCAATCCGATCCATTTATACTTCATATTGCCTGCAAAGCCGATGCATCAGTTGTATATCTCGTCGCTCTGGGCAACGAGGTTCACGCTCTCCACATCGCCCAGCGCATAGAACTCGTCCGTCAGCCCGGGGTGGCGCGCCTGTGCGCGATTGAGGTTCTTGCGGGAAAGCTCGTATATGTATACCACACCCTTGGCTGTGGTATTCTTCACCCGAAGCACCGCCCTGCGGGCAAAGCAGCGGAAAACCAGCGCCTCAATGCCATCGCAGCAGTTGCGGTTGGCGCGGATAATGAGCAGCATGCGGCAGTCGCTCCTGACCGAGCCAAGCACCAGCAGAACCAGAAAGATGGCTGAGCTGCCGATGGCGGCAACCAGATAATCGCCCACGCCGCAGCAGATGCCGGCAATGATCGTCCAGAATACATAGGCGGTATCCCGGGAATCCTTGAGCGCCGTGCGGAAGCGAACGATGGACAGCGCACCCACCATGCCCAGCGACAGGGCAATGTTATTGCCGATCACAGTCATCACCGTGCCGGTCATTACGGTGAGCAGCACAAGGGTCACGCCAAACTTCTTGCTGTATATGGTTCCCTTATGGGAAATGGCATAGGAAATAAAGATCAGCAATCCCAGCAGTATGCTCACGCACACATGCGCCGTTATCTGCTGCCAAGTCATATCCCCCTGCTGGGAGAGCAAATCAAATATTCTTTCCTTCATGAAAACCATCTCCTTAATGCAATAATTGCGGCAGGCTCCGTTAGAACTGATATTGGCAGCCCGTCTGCCTTGCCATGCAGTATTTGCTTACTGAAAGCTCGCTCTGCTGCACGGGCAGAAGCATGTCCTTGATATAGCTGAGCAGGAAGCCATTATACTTGACCTCCAGCACCACGGCATAGGGATGCAGCACGCTGCTGAGCGCAAGCTGAGGATCGAAGAGATCGAAGCTGCACTCGTTGGCACGTATGCCGGAATCGAAGGTGATGCGTATGGAGTTCTGCGGCGATACAAAGGCATAGCGATCATATTCCACGATGGTCTTGGGCCGGTAAGCCCATGCCTGCATGATGGCGTAGCACTCCTTGCCGAAGGAGCTTCCCTCCCGGAGCAGCACCGCCTGATCGCCGGCAATGAGCGCCTGCGCCTCCGCCCGGCTCAGCCGCAGCGAGCGCTTGCGCTGGTAGGCGCCCTGCTTCTGCTTCATTTCAAAGAGGGCAAAGTCCGCATCCGGGCTATAGACCCGCAGCCGCAGCTTGCGCCGCAGCTCCACGCCCGCCTCCTTCTCCTGAAAATCCCGGTTATCGAGGGAATCGAAGTAGAGCGAGCGAACCAAATAGCCATCCGCGCCATTATGCTCATCCGCATGCACGGCAGCGGCAAGCTGGCTGCGCAGCCGCAGCGCCTCCGCCTGATTCAGCAAAAACTTTTTTTCCTCGCGCAGAACATCCCTCATAAGCCTGCAACCACCCTCGTTTCCGCCGTGCTTAGCATGCCAAAAATACAAAATTACGACAGTTTAAGTCAATAAAACCATGCTCTATTCTACCGCTTGAATGGTAAAAAGTCAATGCAGGGCAACCATTGATCGCATGTGCTTTCCATTAAGAAAAAAGCAAGGCTCCTTTCATATCAAATGAAGGGAGCCTTGCGGAAGCGATACAGCCCTGCCTCACAGCGCCTGTCCGGGGTTGGCTGGCGCGTCTGCGACAAAGAGGCGGGTCTGGGTATCTGGATCGACCTCGCCAGTGACCTCCATGCCTGCGGTGCGCGGTATCATTATATCTTCTGTCGGACATGGGCGTTCCCTCCTGAATTGCTGGCTATAGTTTAGCACATTTGCCGCTGGCTCGCAAGCGCCGGGCAGACGGCGGGGGCGGCAGAGGAGGCGGGCAATGTCATATAAGATTATCTTAATATAAATCCAATTTACTTTACCTAGTCAAATTTATATGCTATAGTAGGGTATAGGGCTGAAAATGCGCATGTTATACCCTGTTTTGGAAGAGAGAGCAGGAGGACAGGCTTTCCTCCTTTGCCATAAAAAAGTTGGAATTGCGCAGGCTCAGCAGGGCTGGTTCGAGCGTCGCTCCGGCAAGCAGAGCGAAGATCTCAGATATACAGATATACAGATATACAGCTAGGCAGAAGGCTACAAGAGCAGGCAAGGAGGCTATGGCTATGACCACTGCACTGATACTGGCAGGCGGCAGAGGCGCGCGCTTTGGCGCGGAGATACCCAAGCAATTTGTGGAGGTACTGGGCAAGCCCGTCATCGTATACACGCTGGAAAACTTCCAGCGCTCGCCGGACATCGACGCCATCGAGATCGTATGCCGAGAGAACTACTTCGACTATGTATGGCAGCTTGCCAAAACCTACGGCATCACGAAGCTGCGCTGGGTGCATGAGAGCGGACCGGAATGTCAGGATTCCATCCGCAACGGCGTGCTGAGCTTGCAGGGCGAGATGCAGGACGACGACATCATACTCATCCACATGGCCAACGCGCCGCTGATCACGCAGGAGGCCATCGCCGAGGGCGTGCAGGTATGCCGCGAGCACGGCAACAGCTTTCCGGCGGTGCCGGTATTCCTGTGCATGGGCAAGCGCATTCCCGGCGCGGACAACTGGACGGATCAGAACGCCTACAAGGAGGACTTCGTGCAGTTCAACACCCCGTGGGCCTATCGCTACGGCACGGTGCGCGACCTTTACCTCGACGCGCTGAAGAAGGGACGCGGCACCGGCGTCAAGAGCTATACAGTCAGCCTCATGTTTGAATACGGCATGAAGGCATACTACTACGACGGCTGCGATATTGGCCGCCTGAAGATCACCACGCCTGCGGATCTGGAGTTCTTCGAGGGCTATTTGCTATTGCAGCAGAAGCGAAAGGAGCAGAACAATGGCTGAGAAATACATCGCAGGTATCGACGCGGGCACGATGGGCGTGCGCTGTGCGATATTTAACCTCAACGGCGGCATCGTGAGCGAGGATTACCACGAGATGCCGGTGATCTATCCCAAGCCCGGCTGGGTGGAGCAGGACGCGCAGGTGCTGGTGGATCTGGCATTCAAGGCTGTGCGCGGCGCGCTGGCAAAGGGCAAGGTGGACGCCTCGAAGATCGCCTCCATCGGCTTCACCGGCCAGCGAACCACCTTTGCACCCATCGATAAGGACGGCAACTTCCTGACCAACATGTTCCTCTGGCAGGATACCCGCGGCGCTGAAATCTTCCCTTGGGCCAGAGAGCAGCTCAAGCTGCACGGCATGACCGAGGACGAGCTATACGCCCGCACCGGCCATGTGCTTGGCTCCTGCCAGTGCGGCACGAAGGCATTCTGGTTCCGGCTGAACATGCCCGAGGTATACGAGCGCACGTGGAAGCTGGTCACGCCCCACTCCATGCTGACCCATGCCTTCGGTGCAGACGGCTGGTACGACGATATGAGCGACAGCAACTGGTGGCTCACCACCCATGGCGACAGCTTCACCCTCGATCCTGAGCTTGTGCGCGTATTTGGCATGCGGGAGGACATCTACCCCGAGGCAGCCATGCCCGGCACCTGCATCGGCAGGGTGACGAACGAGGTTGCCGAGAAGACCGGTCTGAAGGCTGGCACGCCGCTATTTGCGGGCTGCGGCGATCAGCAGTGCGCGCACCTTGGCGCAGGCAACTACGGTACCGAGAACATGGGCACCGTGAACCTCGGCACCGCAGGCGTCGCCATGGCTTACTCCGCCACGCCCATCCGCGATCCCAACAAGATGTGCAACCTGCTGGGGCATCCTGCCGGCGGCTATACCTTCGAGGGCTATGCGCTGGCGGCGGCCTCCTCCTTCCGCTGGATCCGCAACGCCATCTGCCAAGAGCAGCGCGCCGAGGCGGAGAAGAGCGGTCAAAGCGTGTACGACATCATGACCGCTCTGGCGACGCAGTCCCCGGCGGGCAGCCACGGCACGGTATTTCTGCCTTGGCTGATGGGCGCGGCCTGCCCCCACTACAACGACGAGGCGCGCGGCGCATTCGTAGGTATGTCGCTGGGAACCGGCAAGGGCGACCTGATCCGCGCCGCCATGGAGGGCATCTGCTTCGAGATGCGCGAGGTACTCGATACCCTGCGCCAGTCCGGCGTGAAGCCCTTTAAGTGCCTGCGCGCCGTGGGCGGAGCCTGCCGCTCCGAGCTTTGGAACGATATTCAGGCCAACGTATACAACTGCCCGGTGGAGGCCGTGGACGTGACCGAAGCCACCTCCATGGGCGCTGCCCTCACCGGCGCTGTGGGCGCCGGCGTATTTGCCAACATGCAGGAGGCTGCCGAGGCGATGATCCATGTGCGCCGCCGCTACGAGCCGACCCCGGAAAAGGTGGCTATATACGACGAGCTTTTCCAGATCTTCCAGTCCTGCTATCGTGGGCTCGCGGCTGAGGCGTATCCGCGCATTTACGCCTACCAGAACAAATGAGCGGGCTGCGCAATTTCATCTACCGCAGCGACCTGCTCTACCCCATCTTCCGCCCGCTCTTTGGCTTTCGACCTAACCTGAAGATGCTGGTTGCGCGGCTGAAGCAGGGCATTGATATGAACCTCGCCGTGTTCAGCTGCTATCAGGGGCGCTCCTACAACGACAACCCCCGCTACATCTCCGAGGCGCTGCATGAGATGCGGCCCGAAACGGAGATCATATGGATATGCAAGGATCCCGACAGCTTCGTGCAGAGCTTTCCCGTGCCTGACTACGTGCGCTGCGTGAAGAAGGATTCTGATGCTGCATGGTCTACCCTCGGGCGCGCGCGGGTGCTGGTGGACAACTTCCGCAAGCAGGATTGGTTGCACCTGAGCAGGAAGCAGCGCTACCTGCACTCCGCCCACTATGATCGCGGCTTCAAGCGCGTGGCTCTGGACAACCCGGACTTCACGTTCCGCCGCGTGGTGGAGGAGAAGTGCAGCCGCATCACCTCCGGCTCCGCCTTCTTTGAGCGCATCGTGCGCACCAGCTTCCGCTATAAGGGCGAGCTTCTGAGAGTGGGCAGCCCGAGAAACGATATCCTTTTGCGAAACGATCCCGCCGAGGCACAGGCGATACGCGGCAAGCTTGGCATCGCCGATGGCACGGGCGTGCTGCTCTATGCGCCCACATATCGGGATGTGCAGGTTCGTGCAAAGCAGGGTCAGGCGGTAAACCTCGACCTGAACCGCGTGCTTTCCACCCTCGAGCGCTGCACCGGCAAGCCATGGGTGTGCCTCTACCGCGCCCACTATATGGCGCTGGGGCTTTCCTGCAACGAGGCTTCCGGCAAGCTGATCGACGCCAGCGGCTATCCCGAGATGGCGGAGCTTATGCTGATTGCCGACGCAATGATCACAGATTACTCCTCCTGCTGCGGCGATTATCCGCTGCTGCACAGACCTGTCTACCTCTACCAGCCGGATGCGGAGGATTACTGCGGCAACAACCGCAGCCTATACTTCCGCTTTGAGGAGCTGCCCTATTGGCGTGCAACCAGCCCGGAGGCGCTGGATGAGCTGATCGAGCAAACCACGCCGGAGCGCGCCCGGGAGAACTGTGAGGAGATCATCCGCTTCTTTGGCATGTATGAGAGCGGCCATGCCGCCGAGGAGGCAGCAAAATACCTCTGTACCCAGCTTCGCTGAAGGGGACAGACCGTTACATAGCAGGCATATGCAAAACGCGCCCCGTCGGATGGCGAGGCGCACAGCTTTGCTTGGTTTGGTTTTTGGGGTCGATGCATTTTGATCTGTTTGTTTGGTTTGCTCGGCTGGATATCAGCCTTCGATGAGGATGGTTCTCTTTTCGGGAAGTCTGCGTGCCTCCATCTTCGGCACAGTGATGTGCAGCACGCCGCTGGTATAGGAAGCCTTGATATCCTCCTCGGTCAGCTGCTCGCCCACATAAAAGCTGCGCTGCATCATACCGGAGTAGCGCTCCTGCCGCAGCATCTTTCCCTTTTTACTTTCATCGGTCTTTTCCAGCGACTTCTCCGTGGAAATGGTGAGATAGCCATTATTCAGATCCAGATGGATTTCGTCCTTATCGAAGCCGGGCAGATCGATATCCACCTCGTAGCCCTCCTCCGTTTCCTTTACGTCCGTCTTCATCATGTTCTGGGCGCGCTTGCCATAGAGCTCACGATCGACATTGCCGAAGCTGCGGAAGAAGCTGCGGTCGAAATCATCAAATACATCCATCAGGTTTTCACCGAATACAGTGGGCAGATAGTTCGTCATAATGCAAACCTCCATTCTTTTGGCCTTGCACCGCTGGTAAGCTTGCCAGTCATGTAGGGTCGCATTTTTTGACCTTGCATAGGTCGTTGAAATTGTAGCCGCTGGCAATATGCTCGCCTGCCGCATCGCTCATCCCTGAACGACAAGTATATTATAGTCAAAAGTCAAAGAAAGTCAATAAGTATTATTGTTAAATCCAAAAGAAATTCAACCCCCCAAACCAGCCTCCCTTCAAGCAAGAAAAATTCGATGGGAGGCTTGTGCTTGCATGCTTTTCCGGCAATCAGGCATGTGGCTCGGTTGGAAAGCTGAGCTGCACCATCGTACCCTCGCCCTCGGCGCTGGTCAGGCTGAGCTGTGCGCCGTGAAGCTGTGCCACATGCTTTACGATGGCCAGCCCCAGCCCAGTTCCACCAGTGGCGCGGGAATGGCTCTTATCCACGCGATAGAAGCGCTCGAACACATGAGGCTGATGTTCCGCCGGTATGCCAACGCCGCTGTCAGCTACGCGGCAGACGACCTTACCCCGCTCGTTTTCCACTTCAAGGGAAATATGGCCGCCCTCCGGCGTGTACTTCACGGCATTGTCGATCAGGTTGAAAAACAGCTCCCGCAGCAGCACAGGGTCGCCCGACACGGTACCTTCGCAGCCAGACAGGTCGATGGTCAGCTGCTTCTTTTCTGCGGCAAGGGAAAAATCCTCCTTCAGCTCGCCCAGCAGAGGCAGCAGGCTCACAGGCTCCCTTGCACTAAGGTTCAGCCTTTCATCCAGCCGGGATAGCTCCAGTATATCGTTTACCAGCGCGATCAGCCGCGCAGCCTCCTTGCAGATCATGCCTGCAAAGCGGGTCACGTCCTGCGGCTGGGCAATGCCATCGCGTATAATCTCCGCAAAGCCGGAGATGGAGGTGAGCGGCGTTTTCAGCTCATGGGATACGTTTGCCGTGAACTCCCGGCGGCTCGCCTCTGCGGCAAAGCGCTCCGTCACGTCCAGCATCAGCAGCACCACGCCGCGCACAGCCTCGCCATCCGGCACAGGGCTAAGGTACAGCTCATACTGCCTGTCGCCGCGACCCATGGCAAGCATGCCGCCCTCGCCGCCGAGGCTTCGCTGCACCATTTCGTGCAGGCTGGCATTGCGGTTGACCGATAGCAGGCTGCTGCCCACGGCTTCCTGCGCCGATACATTGAATATGCGAGCGGCGCTTTCATTCATGGAAAGCACGTTTTCGTTTCTATCCAGCAGCACCATGCCCTCGCGCATGTTCGCCATGATGGCGGCAAGCTCCGCGCGGGCGCTCTCCAGCGCACGCAGCTGGCGATCAATCTGCTCGTGCTGGCGGTGCATGCGGGTGAGCAGCGGAGCAAGCTCATCATAGGCGTCGTTGGCAAGGGGATGATCCAGATCCAGCGCGTTGATGGGGGAAACGATGCGTCCCGCCGCCCTGCGCGCCAGCAGCAGGGAAACCAGAGCCACGCCCAGCAGCATGAGGAAGATCAGCGGCAGCACGTTCAAAAACGTGCCAAGCATGGAGCGGCGGGTATTGCCGATGCGCAGCACGCAGCCATCATCGGTGCGCCGGGCATAGTAGATGGTGGTTTCGGAGAGGGTATCCGAGGTGCGGGTGCTCTCGCCGCTGCCGAGGGCAAGCGCCTGCATGACCTCGGGCCGACCGGCGTGGTTTTCCAGCTGCGCAGCTTCCGCCATGCTATCGTAGATCACCTCGCCATCCGGGGCAATGAGGGTCACGCGGCTATCGGTATGCAGGCTTTGCAGGTAAGCTGCCTCATCCTCCAGCCAACCAAGCGCCTGCGCGATACCCTCGGCCTCCTGCCGCAGCTCGCGGCTCATGCTGTTCTCGTGGGCATTATAGAGCGCCGGCACGATCAGCACGGCGGTCAGCAGCACCGCCAGCACGGCGGCAAGCACGATATTTCTAAAAATGCGTCTTGCCATATCATTCACTCCTGAAGCCGTCATTTGCAGCTGAAGCCTTGTATCTGAAGCGATAGCCCACGCCACGCACAGTCTCGATCATACTGCCGCAGGCGCCGAGCTTGGCCCGCAGGGTTTGCACATGCACGTCCACGGTGCGGGTGCCGCCCGCATAGCCATAGTCCCACACGCGATCCAGCAGCTGCTCCCGGCTGAATGCCATGCCTTGGTTTTCCATCAGCAGGCAGAGCAGATCATATTCCTTCATGGTCAGCGCAAGCGGCTGAGAATCAAGGCTGATGCTATGGGCGCGGCGATCCAGCGTCAGCGGCCCGATGTGCAGCGCATCCTCCACCTTTTTCGGCGCTATCCGGCGCAGGCGGGCGCGAACGCGGGCAATCAGCTCCGCCATGCCGAAGGGCTTGGTGATGTAGTCGTCCGCGCCCAGATCCAGCCCCTGCACCTTGTCAAATTCCGAACCCTTGGCAGTGATCATTACCACGGGTATCTCCGCTGTGGCGCTTTTCTCCCGCA
This sequence comes from uncultured Oscillospiraceae bacterium, assembly GCA_964458825.1. Lineage (GTDB taxonomy): Bacteria > Bacillota > Clostridia > Christensenellales > Aristaeellaceae > SFTH01. The sequence goes on from CAYWLE010000003.1 coordinate 25,726, forward strand.
GCGCCTTCAAAATGTGCATGCCATCCTCGCCGGGCAGCATCACATCCAGCAGGATAAGCTCGGGAAGCTCCCCGCGCATGGCTTGCCAGAAATCCTCTGCGCAGGTAAGTCCACGGGTGGGCATGCCGGTCTGGCTCAGGGTATAGGCAACCAGTTCGCGGATGCTGTCGTCGTCCTCCACGTAATAGATCATGCGAGCGTTACTCCTTTATGCGCGCCAGTGAGGGCATACTCCACCCACTCGGCGATGTTTTGGGCATGGTCGCCGATGCGCTCGTAATACTTGGCGATCATCAATAGATCCATCGCCTGCGAGCCGGAAGCGGCGTTCGAGCGGATATGACCGATCAGCTCCTCCCGAACCACGGTGAATAGATCGTCGATAGAATCATCCATGGTCATTACCTGCCGGGCAAGGGCAAGATCCTTGTTCACATAGGCGTCCAAACTGCCACGCACCATGGCGATGGCATTTTTACCCATCTGCGGCAGATGCGCCAGCTCCTTGATGTATGGCTCATCCACAAGGTAGAGCACGATGCCGGAGATGTCCGCCGCCTGATCGCCAATGCGCTCCATATCCGTAATCATTTTAAGCGCTGCGGAGATCAAACGCAAGTCCCTTGCCACCGGCTGCTGCTGTAAAAGTAGTTTTAAGCAGAGGGATTCTATCTCTCGCTCCTTATGGTCAACCTCGCTATCGGCAGCCATGGCTGCCTGCGCGGCGGCGGCATTCTGCCGAATGAGCGCCTGTGTGGCATTTTCGATGGCACGCTCGATCAGCGCGCCCATTTCCAATAGATGGGTGTTGAGCAACGCGAGCTGCTCATCAAAGCGGTTTCTCATGCAGAACGCCTCCTTTTAGCCAAACCTGCCCGTGATATAGTCCTCGGTGCGCCTATCCTGCGGCATGGAGAAGAGGCGCTGGGTATCGCCATATTCGATCACCTCGCCCAGCAGGAAAAATGCCGTTCGATCGGAGATGCGCGCTGCCTGCTGCATGTTGTGCGTGACCATTACGATGGTATAATCCCGCTTGAGCTGAAGCGCCAGATCCTCGATCTTGCCCGTGGAGATGGGATCGAGGGCGGAGGTTGGCTCGTCCATCAAAAGAACCTCAGGCTCCACAGCCAGCGCCCGGGCGATGCACAGCCGCTGCTGCTGGCCGCCGGATAACCCGAGGGCATCCTTTTTCAG
>CAYWLE010000004.1:0-21406 GCA_964458825.1 uncultured Oscillospiraceae bacterium
GCCACGATCTGCGCACACCGCTGACCCTGATCGAGGGCTATGTGGAAGCCATGCTGGACGGCGTGATCTCCGATGAGGATCGGCCCCGCTACCTGCGCGTGGTTTTGGATGAAACCAACCGCCTGACCGATCTGGTGCGCGATCTATTGGATCTGAGCCGGCTGGAATCGGGCAAGTTTCCCATGCAGCCAGCCCCCTTCGATGCAAATGAGATGATGCGCCGCATACTCATCCGCTTTGAGCAGCGCATCGATGAAAAGGGCATCGATGTGGATATCCGCTTTGCCGAGGATCCCTGCTATGCGCTGGGCGACGTCAACCGCATCAACCAAGTGGTGAGCAATTTCATCGATAACGCCGTGAAGTTCATGCAGGGCGAGGGCAGCGTGCTCACGCTGATGACCCTGCGCGAGGATAAGGGCGTGCGCTTCGTGGTTCAGGATAACGGTCCCGGCATATCCGAGGAGGATCAGCCCCACATATTGGAGCGCTTCTATAAGGCGGATAAGGCGCATACCGCCGGCATGGGCACCGGGCTCGGCCTGTCCATCTGCAAAAACATATTGCAGCAGCATAATACATTTATCGAGCTGCATTCCCAGCCGGGCGAAACGGTATTCTCCTTCCTCCTGCCCGCCGCCGAGCCGGAGGCACGCAAGCCGGAGGGAAATTCCCCGGAACGCTTTGCAAAACCGGCGCTTTGATGTATAATGGTAGCCATAAAGCCTGCAAGGCACATTCCCAATGAAGGAGCTTTTGAACCATGCTGAAGAAAATATGCGCTCTGGCGCTCTCCCTTGCCCTGCTGCTTGGCTGCGCTGCCTGCGCGGAGGCAAACCCCGGCTATGAAGTCGTCTATACCTCCGCCAATCCCATTCCCGATATCGTCGATCGGGTGCGTCCCGCAGTGGTAGAGGTCGTCGTCAGCGCCGAAAGCTGGGATAGCGTCACCCGCATCGCCAGCGAGGATATCATCGGCAGCGGCTCCGGCTGCTTCATCCGTGCGGATGCTGAGGGCGGCTATATCCTCACCAACAACCATATCGTGGAGAGCGGCGAGCTTTATTCCATCCTCTGGCTCAGCGGCGAGGAAATGGATGCCACCCTCGTTGGCTCCGATGATGGCACGGATGTGGCTGTGCTGCGCTTCACCGGCGCGGCTCCCGGTGGCGTGCAGCCCATTCCCATGGGCGATTCCGACGCCCTGCGCATCGGCGAGCTTGCCATCTGCATCGGCAACCCCGGCTCCTCCTCGAATACCCTCAGCGGCAGCGTCACCGCAGGCATCATCTCCGGGCTTGAGCGCGAGGGTCTAAATGCCGCTAATTTCTCCCGCATGACCTCCGTCATACAGACCGACGCCGCCATCAATACCGGCAATTCCGGCGGCGCGCTGCTCAATGCCAAGGGCGAGCTGGTTGGCATACCCACCCTGAAGCTGATGTACTCCGCCATAAGCGTCTATGAGGGACTCGGCTTCTGCGTGCCCATCAATACCGTAAAGCCTCTCATCGAGCAGCTGATCGATACCGGCAGCGTCATCCGACCCCGACTGGGCATCACCGTGGCGGATATCGACGGCCCCGACGAGCCCATGCGCAAGTACCCGCCCATCGGCGCACAGGTTTACACCGTAGAGGAGGGCGGTCCCTCCGCCAAGGCAGGTCTTCAGGTGGGCGACGTGATCACCGAGATCAACGGCGTGCGCATCAATGGCTATATGGAACTGCTGCACGAGCTGGATAAGTGCGCTGCGGGCGATAGGGTCGAGCTGAAGGTCTATCGCTATTACGATGCCAGCGGCGAGCTTACCGGCAGCTTCGAGGAGCTGAACCTGAGCGTCAGGCTGGAGCTGATCGACTAATACAAAGCACTGCCATTCCCGGCTGATAAGGCAAAAGCAAGATCCCAACCGATCGAAAAGAAAGGTTGGGATCTTTGTTGTCTGTAGTTTTTACCGATGCTCCATAGCCCTGCGCAGATCCCCGATCAGCGCGTCCACATCCGCTTCCCGCGTTGCCCAACTGGTGCAGAAGCGCACGCAGCTGCTCTTCTCGTCCACGCGCTGGCTGTAGCTGTAGGCATATTTTCCATCCAGCGCCGCCAGCACCGCATCTGGCAGTATGGGAAACTGCTGGTTGGTTGGGCTGTCGATGAGGAAACCAACGCCCATCTCCTTCAGCGCCGCCTTCAGCTTCATGGCGAGCCTGTGCGCATGGCGGGCAGCTTCAAGGTAGAGGTCGTTGCTGAATAGCTCTATAAACTGCAAGCCAAGCAGCCGTCCCTTTGCCAGCATGCCGCCCTTCTGCTTGATGATGTAGCGGAAGTCCTCTTTGAGCGCGTCGCTCTGGATCGCCAGCGCCTCGCCAAAGAGCGCTCCCTGCTTGGTTCCGCCGATGTAAAAGGCGTCCGTGACCTCGGCAAGGAAGGGCAGGCTCACATCGTTTGCCTCGGCAGCCATGCCATAGCCAAGCCTTGCTCCATCCACATAGAGATAGAGCCGCCATTCATCGCAGGCAGCGCGCATCTCCTCCAGCTCTGCACGGGAATAGAGCGTGCCATACTCCGTGGGCTGGGATAGGTAAACCACCTTCGGCATCACCATGTGCTCGTGGGAATCATCATTAAAGTGCAGCCTGCAATAATCGCGCACCTGACCGGCATTGATCTTGCCATCTATATGGGGCAGCTCGATCACCTTGTGTCCCGTCGCCTCCACCGCGCCGGTTTCATGCACGGCAATGTGGCCGCTGGCCGCCGCGATCACCCCCTGATGGGGCCGCAGCGCCGCAGAAAGGAAGGTGAAGTTCGTCTGCGTGCCACCCACCAGAAAATGCACCTCGCTCTTTTCCGCCCGGCAAGCCTCGCGGATCAGCCGCCTTGCCTCCTCGCAGTAGCTATCCTCGCCGTAGCCGTTGGTTTGCACCATGTTGGTTGCCACCAGCCTGTCCAGTATGGGCTGCAAAGCGCCCTCCTGATAATCGCTGTTAAAGCGTATCATCGCTCTCATTCCCTCTCTGTATCTTTCTCAATATCTGTTTGCTTCAGCCTGTCGATCAGCCTATCCAAGCCGGACTCCCCGTAAACCTCCAGCCCGCTCTCCCGCAGCAGCTCGCCAGCCACGCCCCAGCCGGGCACAACCCTGCCGGAAAAGCTGCCGTCATACACCATGCCCGAGCCGCAGGAGGGGCTGCGTTCCTTCAGCAGAGCCAGCCGCGCACCATAGAGCCTTGCCAGATGGCATGCCTCCTGAGCGCCGTGATGGAAGGCTTCCGTCACGTCCGTGCCGTCCCGCATTTTTACCCTATCCCCCAGCCGCTCGGCAGGCGTGCGGGGCGTGGGCAGACCGCCCATGATCTCCGGGCATATGGGAACCAGCTGCGCCAGCCGCATCAGCTCATCCAAGCCAGAGAGCTGCTTCCCGCCGCCATCATAGCGGCAGTGAACGCCCATCAGGCAGGCGCTGATGAGTATCGTTTCTCGCTTCATCGCCGCTCGTCCCCTCAATCCTGCGCCGCGGCACGCTGGCGGCAGATATCCGCCCATGATGGCTGCTTGCCGATCTCGGCGGTGAAATCCTTCATCGCCGCAGGAATATCGATCCTCTGCGGGCAGATGGCTGCGCAGGCGCCGCAGCCAATGCAGTCGGCGGGACGCTTGCCCTCCGGCAGCGCGTCGATCGCCATCGTCACATTGAAGCTCGGCTCAAAGCGCATGTCGTTGTATGCGGAAATGAGCAGGGGGATATCCAGCCCCTTGGGGCAGCCATCGCAGCAGTAGCGGCAGCCGGTGCAGGGCAGGGAGTTCTTCATGCCCTCGGCAGCCTGATATAGCCTCTGCATCTCCTCCGCGCTCAGGGGGTTGCGCTGCTCAAATATGCGCAGGTTATCCTGCATCTGCTCGATGGAGGACATGCCGCTGAGTATCATCTGCACGTTCTCTAGGCTCTGCAAATAGCGGAATGCCAGCTCCACAGGCTGCTCCAGCCCCCTTGCGGCCGCCAGCTTGCCGCCCCGCAGCGGCTCCATCACCCATACGGGTATGCCGCGCTCGGTCAGCATTTCATACTTGGTCTTGGCGTCCTGCAAGCTCCAGTCGAGGTAGTTCAGCTGGATCTGGCAAAATTCCATCTGTGCGCCGTACTTATCCAGAAAGGCGCTCAGGCAGTCCGGGCGCGCATGGGAGGAGAAGCCAAGGTGGCGTATCCTGCCCAGCCGCTTCTGCTCAATGAAGTAATCCACAATGCCCCAACGGGGATCGCTGTAGGTTGCCGCGGATTGCTCGTTCACATTGTGCAGTAGGTAAAAATCAAAGTAATCCACGCCGCACTTGGCAAGCTGCTTCTCAAATACAGCCGCCGGATCATAGCTTTCGGCGATCTGATGCCCCGGATATTTCGTCGCCAGATAGTAGCTCTCCCGGGGATAAGCCTTCAGCACTCTGCCCAGCACGATCTCCGATTTTCCGCCGTGGTAGGGATAGGCGGTATCGATATAATTCACGCCGCCCTCGAAGGCAAGGCGAACCATCTCGGCGGTCTGCGCCTCATCGATGCTGCCGTCCGCCATCAGCGGCAGACGCATCGCGCCAAAGCCCAGCAGGGAAAGCTTCTCATCCTGAAACTTGGAATAGATCATATGTACCTCCTCATATCCTCGTCAAAAGTCCAGTCAAGCGAAACCTCAGAAAGCAAACCTGCCATCTATAAACACCGGTATCTCCCGCCCGTCGTGGGTCGTGCCAACGATGGAGAGATCCGCCGTGCCAACCATGAAATCCACATGGTTGATGGACTGGTTCAGCCCCAGCGCCTTCTGACCCTCCTCATCCAGCTTCTCGCCGCCGTGCACGCAGTTTGCATAGGCGGAGCCAAAGGCAAGGTGGCAGGAGGCGTTCTCGTCAAATAGCGTGTTGTAAAAAAGTATCCCGGTCTTCTTGATGGGCGAATCCACGGAAACCAGCGCCACCTCTCCCAGATAGGCAGAGCCCTCGTCCATATCGATGGAGTGCTTCAGATATTCCTCGCCGCAGCGGGCATGCACAGCCACGATCCTGCCATCCTTGAAATCCATGTAAAAATCCTCCACAAGGTTGCCGTCCAGCGCCAGCGGCATGGCTGCATAAACCCTGCCGTCCACGCCGTCCCAGCGCGGCGCAGTGAAAATCTCCTCCGTGGGAATGTTCGCCACAAAATCCACACCCTTATCGCTGGTATCAGCGCCGCCAGCCCATACGTGGTTCTCCGGCAGCTTCAGGGTAAGGTCGGTGCCGAGGCTGTTCGTGTAGTGGAGGGATGCAAAATTATAGTCGTTGAGTATCCTCGCCCGGCGTGCGGTTTCCTCCACATGCGCCTTCCACTTCTGCACGCATTTGCCATCGCCGCTGATGCGGCACACCGCAAATATCGCCTCCCATAGCGCGTCCATCGCCGCCTGCTCCGTAAGCCCCGGGAATACCTTCACCGCCCAAGCCTTCGTTGGATGCGCGCCGATGGACCACTGCATGCGGTTTGCATTCAGCGCCTCATAAAATGCCTTGGTTCCCTTGCCGCAAACCCTCTGCCATGTCTGTATGCGCTCTGCCTCCACGCCCTTTAGCATCTCTGGATCATCGCCAATGATGTGCAAAAGCGGGCAGCTGTTCTCCAGCAGCCAATCATACCTAGCCTGCATGTAGCTGGGGAAGCTGGCAAAGCTCTCCTCAGCCGCCCGCAGATAGCGCTGGCGGGTGATGGCGTCGTCGTTCCAATCCACCACAACCTCCCTCGCGCCGCAATCATAGCATGCCTCCACGCATAGCCGCGTCAGTTCCGCGCAGTCCACCGGGGAGGTTATGTATGCCGTTTGACCCTTTTGCACGTTCATGCCCACCTGAACCAGCAGCTGGGCATATTCCCTCAGCTTAGCTTCGAAATTCTCGATCATTTTTTATATCCTTCCTTCATTGCTTGCTTTGCTGCTCATTGCCTGTTCCGGCAAGCCTATGCCTCTATTTGTCGCTCACCTGCGTGGTCAGTACCCGCTGCAAGTATTCCTCCGGCGTCATATCCTTCTTCATTTCAACCCTCCGGCATGCTTCAGCGTACCAGGTATATTCTTTTTGCGTACTTGCTGTTCTTCTCCATACCCAGTATAATATACATACCAGATAAATGCAAGGAGGCAATTCCATGAAAACCGCCATCGTTTATTATTCCAAGCACCATGGCAACACCAAAAAGCTGCTGGACGCCATCGCCGCCGGTCAGGATGTGACCCTCATCGACGCCGCGCAAACCAGCTCCGCCGACCTCAGCCGCTATGACGCCGTGGGCTTCGCCTCGGGCGTCTACTATTCCAAATTCCATAAATCCGTGCTGAAGCTTGCCGAGGAATGCCTGCCGCAGGGCAAGCCCGTGTTCTTCCTCTATACCTGCGGCGCACAGAAGGATGGCTATACTAAGGCAATCGCCGAGGCTGCTCAGAAGCGCGGTGCAAGGATATTGGGCGAGTATGGCTGCCTCGGCTTCGATACCTTCGGCCCCTTCAGGCTCATCGGTGGCATCGCCAAGGGTCATCCCACCGCCGATGAGATCAAGGCAGCGGCAGCCTTCTATCGCAGCCTGAAGCTGTAAAGGCGCACCGCTCCCCAGCCTTGCAACGCAAGCCGTGCAGTGCTATAATGCTAGAATAAAGAAAATGCTCCACTGCAAGGAGGTCGGCGCAATATGGATTCCAGCTTCAGCCAAGCAGGCAATACCCTCGCCGCAGCCAGCATCACCATAGAGCTGCTCAGCGGCGAATTTTCCATTTGCAAGCTAGAGGATTATTCTCAGCTAGATTTGTCGGGCGAGTTTTGCTTCACTGGAAGAACCGATTCCGAATACTCGCTGGTCTGCCCCGCTGGCGAGATACCGTCGAATGCGCTTGCCCGGGACGACGGCTGGCGCGCCTTTCGTATACGGGGCACGCTGGATTTTTCTCTGGTCGGTATACTGGCGGGAATCGCAGGGATACTCGCCGCCGAGGACGTCGGCATATTTGCCATATCGACATTTGATACCGACTACATACTCACCCGCAGAGAAAATCTCGGTCGGGCTTTTGCTGCGCTTGCCGCCGCCGGATATGCCATCGAGGAGCAGGACGGCTGAGGTCGTGCGTTTTATCAGAAATCGATAGGAGAGGCTTTACAGCGGCGGGATTTGCTGCTATCATTGGAGCAGGAGCGCCGCTCCGCATTATATTTTGCATCGTCAACTGGAGGTCAGCATATGTCAACTGGAGCTCATCATATGAAAAGAGTATGCGAATTTCTGAAGGCAGCCGGCGTCTATTATCTCGCCACCGTCGATGGCGATCAGCCCCGGGTGCGTCTCTTTGGCACCGCCCATATCTTTGAGGACAAGCTCTATATCCAAACCGGCAAGGCAAAGCCCGTATCTAGGCAGCTTGCCGCCAATCCGAAGGCAGAGCTTTGCGCCTTCAAGGACGGCCAATGGCTGCGTATCTCGGGCGAGCTGATCGAGGATGACCGCGTTGAGGCGCGCAAGTCCATGCTGGACGCCTATCCCAACCTGCGCGCCATGTATGATGAAAACGATGGTAACACGCAGGTCTTCTACTTCAGCCATGCCACGGCCACCTTCTCCTCCTTTGCCGCCCCCTCCGAAACCATCCAGTTTTGATCCCGGCAAAGCCCCGCAAGACAAGCAAAAATCCCAACCTTTCCTTCGCGATTGGTTGGGATTTTTGCTTGCTCTTGTCCTGAAATGCATGCCTCCTTGGCTCAGCCAAGCGCCTCAGATGAGGTCAGCCAGCGTCCTGCCGTCAAAGAAGGCGTTCACGTAATCATAAAACTCCACCCACAGCGGATAGGTTCGGCACTCGCCTGCCCGCGCGCATGGCTCCGCACCGCTTTGCAGGCAGGCGACGGGGGCAAGATCCCCCTCCGTCAGCCGCAGTATATCGCCCAGCCTGCAGTTCTCCGGCTCCTTGAGCAGCCTGTAGCCGCCGCCCTTGCCCTGCATGCCCTCCACAAAGCCGTTCTTTACCAGCACTGGTATGATCCGCTCCAGATACTTCAGCGAAATTGCCTGCCGCTGCGCCACATCCTTCATCGGTACGTAGCCAGCCTCCCTGTGCTGCGCCAGATCGATCAGCACCCGCAGCGCATAGCGACCCCTCGTGGAAATCAACATATCGCTTCACCTCTCTCTCTGGCTATCATACCATAGCCAAGCCAGCCAAATCAAGCCTTGATTCCAGTCTTACTGGGCAAAGAGCGGCGTGGATAGGTAGCGGTCGCCGGTGTCCGGCAGCAGAACCACGATGGTCTTGCCCGCGTATTCCGGCCGCTGAGCCAGCTGGATCGCCGCATGCACTGCTGCGCCCGAGGATATGCCCACCAGCACGCCCTCGCTCCTGCCGATCAGCCTGCCGGTTTCAAAGGCGTCCTCGTTGCGCACGGTGATGATCTCGTCGTAGATTCCCGTGTTCAGCACCTCCGGCACAAAGCCCGCGCCGATGCCCTGTATCTTATGCGCGCCAGCCACGCCGGTGGATAGCACCGCGGAGCTTGCAGGCTCCACTGCGATCACCTTCAGCTCAGGATTGCGTCCCTTCAGATATTCGCCCACGCCGGTGATGGTTCCGCCCGTGCCAACGCCCGCCACGAAGGCGTCCACCTCGCCGTCGGTATCCTCGTATATCTCCGGCCCCGTGGTTTCCCGGTGCGCCTGCGGGTTGGCTGGGTTCACAAACTGCCCCGGCACGAAGCTGTTCTCGATCTCTCCGGCAAGCTCCTGCGCCTTGGCGATGGCTCCCTTCATGCCCTTGCCGGCCTCCGTCAGCACCAGCTCCGCGCCGTAAGCCTTCATCAGCTGCCTGCGCTCCACGCTCATGCTCTCCGGCATGACGATGATGATCCTGTATCCCCGCGCCGCAGCCACGGCAGCCAAGCCAATGCCCGTGTTGCCCGAGGTCGGCTCGATGATCACCGAGCCGGGCTTGAGCCTGCCCTCCGCCTCCGCCGCATCGATCATTGCCTTCGCAATTCGATCCTTCACCGAGCCTGCCGGGTTGAAGTATTCCAGCTTCGCCAGCAGCCTCGCCTTCAGGTTCAGCGCCCGCTCGATGTGGCTCAGCTCCAGCAGCGGCGTCCTCCCGATCAGTTGATCCGCAGATGTATATATCTTCGACATTTCAATATCCTCCCTCGCTATATTCCTTCCTCGTAGGTTGGTATTATTATAGCCAGAAATACCTACTATGTCAATAGGTTGTACCAAAACTTTACCAGCCAAATATCGAATATAGCAGCACGCCAGCCGCGCCGGAGCCAGCCATTACCCACAGCGGACTCAGCTTCCAGCGCCGCAGCACGAAAAACGCCGCCACGAATATCGCCGCCGCCACCAGATTCAAGCTGCCAAGCTCCGCAGGCAGCGTCCGCTGGCCATACAGCGCCAGTATCAGCAGCGAAAGCCCCGCCGAGGCGATCATGGCGACCACAGCCGGTCGAAGCCCCGCCAGCACGCCCTGCACGATGCTCAGCCCCCGAAAGCGATAATAGATATAGGCGAGGCACATCACGATGGCGCAGGAGGGCAGCACGCAGCCCACGGTCGCAATGATCGCGCCGGGCAGACCAGCCACCTGTATGCCCACGAAGGTGGCGGAGTTGATGGCGATGGGGCCGGGGGTCATCTCCGCAATTGCCATCACATCGGCAAACTGGCTCATGGTCAGCCACGGATGGATATCCACCACTTGGTTCTGAATCAGCGGCATCGCCGCATAGCCGCCGCCAATGCTGAATAAGCCGATCTGCAAAAAGCTCCACAGCAGCTCCAGATAGATCATGCAGCCTTCCCCTCCTTCCTTTTCTGCTTCTCCTGCCGCAGGCTGTCCGCGCCGCCGATCACGCCGCAAACCAGTATGATTGCGATGATATTCACCGAAAAATACCGCACCGCCGCAAAGGAACCCAGCATCACCAGCAGCGGCAGCAGCCGTCGCTGCTTGAGTATGCTCCTTCCCATATTGATGACCACATCCAGTATCACCGCCGCCACGCCGCCCAGCATGCCGGCCATCGCCATATTCACAATGGCATTATCCCGAAATGCCTGATAAAACAGCGATATCACCGAAATGATAATCAGCGGCGGCAGTATGCTGCCCAGCACCGTCAGCAGCGCGCCCAGCGCACCAGCCACGCGATAGCCAACCAGTATCGATGCGTTCACCGCGATGGCTCCCGGCGAGGATTGGGCGATGGCCGTCAGATCCAGCATCTCCTGCTCCTCGATCCAGCCAAGCTCCTCCACAAAGCGCTTGCGCATCAGCGGGATGATCACAAAGCCTCCGCCGAAGGTGCAGGCGCTCAGCTTGAAGGTGGATAGAAACAGCTGCGCATATCTTCCCTCGCTCTTCTCTTTCAAGCAACCACAACCTTTCTTCTTCCCAATAGCATACCACCCTCTCTTTAAGCCTGAAACCATGCCGCGCAAAAAAATATCGCCTTGGCTCCCCCTCAAGCCAGCTTCAAGCCAAGCGACAACCATCCCAAACCCTATCGCAAGCCAACAGCAGACCAATAACAAGCCAATCTGCCCTCCAATGCAAAAGCCAATGGATGCCAAGCAGCCGCAAGCCAAAATTACCTTGCCAAGCCTCGGAATAATCTGGCTGTTCCCCCTTGCGCATCTCCTTCGTTTAATATATAATGTATATTATAGTTATAATGGTATGGCTATTTGCTTTTGCAAGGAAAGCAAGCAAGAGGATAGACGGAGGTATCATATGGATAAGTCCAAGGTTTATTTCACTGATTTTCGCGTAAAGGTAGGCAGCAGCGGCCTCACCGGCAAGCTTCAAATGCTGATGGAAAAGGCCGGTATCGGTCAGATCGATATGAACAATAAGTTCGTCGCCATCAAGATGCACTTTGGCGAGCTGGGCAACCTCAGCTTCCTGCGTCCCAACTATGCCCGCGCCGTGGCGGATCTGGTCAAGTCCATGGGAGGCATGCCCTTCCTCACCGACTGCAATACCATGTATGTCGGCTCCCGCAAGAACGCTCTGGAGCACCTGCAATGCGCATGGGAAAACGGCTTTACCCCGCTCACCGTGGGCTGCCCCATCCTCATTGGCGATGGACTGAAGGGCACCGATGATATCACCGTGCCCGTAAATGGCGGCGAATATATCAAAGAAGCCCATATCGGCCGCGCCATTATGGATGCCGACGTGTTCATCTCCCTCACCCACTTCAAGGGTCACGAGATGACCGGCTTCGGCGGCGCAATCAAGAATATCGGCATGGGCTGCGGCTCCCGCGCCGGCAAGAAGGATCAGCACTCCAGCGGCAAGCCAACCATTGCCAAGGCGCTCTGCCGCGGCTGTAAGCGCTGCCAGAGCCACTGCGCCAACAACGGTCTGCACTTCGATCCCGAGAGCAAGAAGATGCAGGTCGTGCTGGAAAACTGCGTGGGCTGCGGTCGCTGCCTCGGCGCCTGCAACTTCGATGCCATCAGCTTTGAGCAAAACAACGCGCCCAAGGATCTCAACTGCCGCATGGCGGAGTATGCCAAGGCTGTGGTGGATGGTCGGCCGGCCTTCCATGTATCTCTGGTTGTGGATGTGTCCCCCAACTGCGATTGCCATGCCGAAAACGACGCGCCCATCCTGCCCAATATCGGCATGTTCGCCTCCTTCGATCCCATCGCGCTGGATCAGGCGTGCGCCGATGCCTGCCAGAAGTGCGCCCCCATGCCCAATAGCCAGCTTTCCGACAACATGCACCGCTGCGACTTCGTGGATTTCAAGGATCACTTCGTGAACAACAAGCCCGAAGCCGAGTGGAAGAGCTGCCTCGAGCATGGCGAGAAGATCGGTCTCGGCAGCCGTGAATATGAGCTGATCACCATCAAATAAGCAATCCAAAGCAAATGTCTATCTGCGCAGCCTGAAAAAACAGGCTGCGCTTTTTTCTAGCCAAGCCAGCCTTGCAAAGCCATGTGGTTTTTTATTTTTTACAATTGACAAGTTCAGGTTCATGATTTATAATGTTTTTAAGCGTTTTTGCCAATAAAACGCAATAATGCTGTTTTTTTCACTTTCTTTCTATCGATAATTAGCGACTTTTGAAGCACTGCTGTTAACAGAAGGGAGTTAGCATAATGAGCACCTACATCATCAGCATCGATATTGGAACGCAGGGAACCAAGGCTGCACTCTTTGACGAGCAGATCCGCCTGATCGATACCGCATTCGAAGCATCCAACCTGATCTCCCCCGAGCCGGGCACCATCTGGCAGGAGCCAGACGAAATGTATGCCGCCACAGCCAACGTCTGCCGGGCGCTGCTGGAAAAAACCGGCGTCAAGCCCGGCGATGTGGCAGCCATCGGTCTGGATGGTCAGATGGCTGGCATCATGGGCGTGGATAAGAACGGCGAAGCTTCCACTGTGTATGATTCGTGGCTGGATATGCGCTGCGGCCCCTATATGGAGCAGATGAACCAGATCGCCGGCGACCGCGTGGTTGCCCTCTCCGGCGGGCAGGTGACCTATGTCCACGGTCCGAAGATCCTCTGGTGGAAAAACGAACGCCCGGACGCCTACAAAAATACCGCCAAGTGGGTGCTTCCCCACGCCTATATCGTGGGCAGGATGTGCAATCTCAACGCCGAGCAGGCCTACTTTGATTACACCCACCTGCACTTCTCCTGCCTGAGCGACAATGCCAACAAGCGTTGGAGCGACGAGCTGCTGGAAACCTTCGGCATTGCCAAGGAGAAGATGGCTCGCATCGTGTCCCCCTTCGAGGTGGTCGGCCATACCTGCGATGCCTTTGCCCGCCTATCTGGTCTGCCCAGCGGCATACCCGTGGTGGCAGGCTGCGGCGATACGGCAGCCAGCACCTTTGGCTCCGGCATGTTTGAGCGGGAAATGGTGCAGGATTGCGCCGGAACCGCCTCCGTGCTCTGCTCCGTGGTGGACAGCTTCAACCCCGATATTAAGCACCGCACCCTCACCATGATGCGTAGCCCCATCGATGGTCTTTACCTGCCTCTGGCCTATATCGGCGGCGGCGGAATGTGCGTGCGCTGGTTCCGCGATGAGTTTTCCGGCAAGCCCAGCGCCAGCTATGATGAGCTGATGGCCGATGCAGAAAAGATCCCCTGCGGCAGCGAGGGTCTGCTGTTCATACCGCACTTTGCCGGCCGCGTGCTGCCCTGCAACCCCAACCTGAAGGGCTCGTGGCTGGGCATGGATTTCAAGCATACCCGCGCCCACATGTACCGCAGCGTGATGGAATCCATCGCCTATGAATATGATTACTACCTCTCCGTGCTGCGTTCCCTCTATCCGCAGGATAACTTCACGGAGATGCTCACCGTGGGCGGCGGCGCAAAGAGCCCGCTGTTCAACCAGATCAAAGCGGACGTGCTGGGGCTGAAGGTTTCCACCTATGATATGGGCGAGACCGCCCTCATCGCAGGCGCGGTGATCGCTGGCGTGGGCGCCGGCGTGCTCAAGGATTATGCCGCTCCCATCCGTTCCACCATCCAGAAGGGCAGGGAGTATATTGCCGATCCCGCCCACCACGAGGCTTACCGCCCCTATGCACGCGCCTACCTCAACGCCATGGACAGCCTGACCGGCTTCTATCGGGCGCAGGAAATTTACCGCTGAGCAGGCAAGCCAGCCAAGGCAAAGCAAACCAAAGCAGCAAGGAGGGCCTGTTTCTTGAAGCAATCCGAGGGCATGCTCGCCCAAATTCGCAAAAAATCCATTGTGGAGCTGGTGGATGCGCAGGGCTTCATCACCGTGAATGACCTCTGCGAGCGCTTCAACGTATCCCCCGCCACCGTGCGCAACGACCTGCATGAGCTGGAATGTGCGCAGCTCATCGAGCGCACCCACGGCGGAGCCATCAGCTGCCGCAAGGCTGTATACGAGCCGGACACCAACCAGAAATCCGTGCAGCAGGTTCGCGAAAAGGAATTGATCGCCAAGGCTGCCCTGCGGCATATCCAGCCCGGCGACGCCATCGCGCTGGACACCGGCACCACAACCTACCAGCTGGCACGGCTGCTGGGCGGCTTTGAGCGGCTCACCGTAGTTACCTATGATCTTCAGATCGCCGCATGGCTGGAGAGCAAC
This sequence comes from uncultured Oscillospiraceae bacterium, assembly GCA_964458825.1. GTDB lineage: Bacteria > Bacillota > Clostridia > Christensenellales > Aristaeellaceae > SFTH01. Next base: position 14,153 of record CAYWLE010000004.1, read on the forward strand.
ACCAACGTCTCCATCATCATGGCGGGCGGCCTTGTGCGCCGCAATTTCCACTGCACCGGCGGACAGACAGCCATCGACGCCCTCTCTCGCCTGCACGTGGATAAGCTCTTCATCGCCGCCAATGCCGTATGCAACGAGGCGCTCTCCACCCCCAGCATGGAAATGGCAAGCGTGAAATCCACCCTCATCCATGCGGCGGACAAGGTGATCCTGCTGGCGGATTCCACCAAGCTGGGGCGCAAGTCCTTCGTGCGCTTTGCCGGGCTGGATCAGGTACACACTCTGATCACCGACAAGTATGCAAGTTCCGAAATCATATCCAGCATCCGTGATCGCGGCGTGCAGGTGGAGCAGGTTTGATCCCCCGGCAGCTGAGCAGCCAAGCCAAAAACGATTCCCCCCGCAACCATGCCCTTATGGTTGCAGGGGGATTTCTTTTGATATATCTGTATTAGGCTCGTTCGCAGCTCAGCTCTCGCCGAGATAGGCCTTGCGCACGCGGTCGTCCTCCGCCAGCTCATGTGCATTGCCAGACATGGAAATTGCGCCGGTTTCCAGCACGTAGGCTCGGTCTGCCACAGACAGCGCCATGCGGGCGTTCTGCTCAACCAGCAGTATGGTGGTTCCCGCGGCGTTCAGCTCCTTGATGATATCGAAGATCTGCTCCACCAGTATCGGCGCCAGACCCATGCTCGGCTCGTCCAACATCAGCAGCTTGGGCTTGCTCATCAGTGCGCGCCCCATGGCCAGCATCTGCTGCTCGCCGCCGGAGAGGGTGCCGGCCACCTGCTTGTAGCGCTCCTTCAGGCGGGGGAAGCGTGCGTAAACATCCGCAATGCCCGGCTCGATCTCGCTCTTGGAGCGGGTATAGCCGCCCATCTCGAGGTTTTCCTGCACGGTCATCTGCAAAAACACACGGCGACCCTCGGGGCACAGCGCCAATCCATGGGACACGATGCGGTTGGCAGGCACGCCAACAATGCTCGTGCCTTCGAACTCGATCTTGCCCATCTTGGGCTTGAGCAGGCCTGATACCGTGTTCAGCGTGGTGGACTTGCCCGCGCCGTTTGCACCGATCAGGGTCACGATCTCACCCTCGTTCACCTCAAAGGAAACGTCCTTTATGGCATGTATGCTGCCGTAATAGACGTGGATATTCTCAACCTTCAAAAGGCTCATGCGTCCGCCTCCTTCTGCTTGCCAAGGTAAGCCTCGATCACCACGGGGTTCCTCTGGATCTCCTCCGCCGTACCCTTGGCGATGATGCGCCCGTAGTTCAGCACGGCGATGCCCTCGCAGATGCCCATAACCAGCTTCATATCGTGCTCAATGAGCATCACGGCGATCTGGAAGGTATCGCGAATCTTGCGGATGTTTGCCATCAGCTCCGCCGTTTCGGAGGGATTCATGCCCGCCGCAGGCTCGTCCAGCAGCAAAAGGGAGGGATTGGTTGCCAGCGCACGCACGATCTCCAGCCTGCGCTGTGCGCCATAGGGCAGGGAACCTGCCTGATGGCCCGCCAGATCCTGCATATCGAATATCTCCAGCAGCTCCAGCGCCCGATTATGCATCTTCTTTTCCTGCTTCCAGTAGCCCGGCAGACGCAGCACGCCGCTCAGCGCGGAATAGGGCATGGAATTGTGCAGACCCACCTTCACGTTTTCCTCCACCGTCAGGTTGGTGAAGAGGCGAATGTTCTGGAAGGTTCGTGCGATGCCGGCGCGGTTCACCTGCACGGTATTCATGCGGGAGGTTTCCTTGCCGTTGAGCAGTATCGTGCCATGGGTGGGCTGGTATACCTTGGTCAGCAGGTTAAACACCGTGGTCTTGCCCGCGCCGTTGGGGCCGATCAAGCCCGCGATCTCCGTCTTGCCGATGGTCAGGTTGAAATCGTCCACAGCCTTCAGACCGCCAAACTCAATGCCCAGATGCCTTGCCTCCAGCACTGGCGTGGCATAGAGGTCGCGCTCGGGGATGATGCCCTCGCTGGGGATGGGTACCATTTTCTGCTTCTGATAGCTCATTTCTGTGCGCCTCCTTCCCCTTCCTCTGCCTGCTTGCCGCGCAGCTTGGAGAGCGCGGCGTCCATAAAGCGCTTGAAGTGGGGGTTGTGCGTAACCAGCATCACAAGGATCAGCACGATGGCATAGATCAGCATGCGATAATCATTGAAGGCACGCAGTAGCTCCGGCAGCACCGTAAGCAGCGCCGCCGCGATGATGGAGCCGCGAATATTGCCGATGCCGCCCAGCACCACGAATACCAGCACCAGTATGGAGGTATCAAACTTGAACTTGCTCGCCGTGACGGAGGAATAGTTCAGCGCGTAGAGCGCGCCTGCCATGCCAGCCAGTGCGGCGGAGATGACGAACGCCATCATTTTATACTTGGTTGCGCTGATGCCCACCGATTCCGCAGCGATGCGGTTATCGCGAATCGCCATAATGGCGCGACCCGAGCGGGAGTTGATCAGGTTGAGCACCACGATCAGGCTGACCATCACCAGTGCAAAGCCCATGGTAAAGGTGGAAAGCTTGCTGCTGACGCTCGCTCCCTGCGGACCATTGATGATGATCTGGAAGGGGATGCCCTGAAGCATGCGATCCATATCCTGCGAAAGCGGCGTATTGAACAGAACCACCAGCTTATCGCCGTCGAGGGCAACATACAGGCAGTTGATTACGTTGCGGATGATCTCGCCAAAGGCAAGGGTCACGATGGCGAGATAGTCGCCCTGAAGCCTCAGCACAGGCACGCCGATGATGACGCCCGCCACAGCTGCAAGCACGCCGCCGCAAACCATCGCCAGCACCAGCCGCAGCGTATCATTCGCCACGGAGCCGGAAAGCATCGCCGCTGCCAGCGCGCCGGTAAAGGCGCCCACGCTCATAAAGCCAGCGTGGCCCAAGCTCAGCTCGCCGGAGATACCCACCGTAAGGTTCAGCGACACAGCCATAACGATGTAAACGCAGATGGGAACCAGCTGACCCTTCATTGAGCGGGAAAGCATGCCCGCATTCATCAGCAGGGTCATTACGATAAATGCCGCGATCACCAGCGCATAGGTGATGGTATTGCTTACAAAGGTCTTGCTCAGCTTTTTCATACGCTCACCTTACACTTTCTCGCTGATCTTCTTGCCGAGCAATCCTCTCGGCTTCACCAGCAGCATGATAATCAGAATCAGGAACACGATGGCGTCGCCAAGCTCCGTGGAGATATATGCCTTGCCGAATATCTCGATCAAGCCAAGCAGTATGCCGCCCAGCATCGCGCCCGGAATGGAGCCGATGCCGCCGAACACCGCCGCAGTGAAAGCCTTGATGCCCGGCATGGAGCCGGTGGTGGGCTGGAGCACCGGATAGGAGGAGCAGAGCAGCACGCCTGCGATGGCAGCCAGAGCAGAGCCAATGGCGAAGGTCACGGAAATGGTGAGGTTCACATCCACGCCCATGAGCTGCGCCGCGCCCTGATCCTCGGATACCGCACGCATCGCCTTGCCCATCTTCGTCTTGGAGGTAAAGAGGGTGAGCGCCACCATAATGACGATGCAGGCAAGCACAGTCACGATAGCTTCGTCGGTAATCAGCAGTGCGCCGTCAAAGAGGCGGATGGAGCCAAAGTTCACAACGGAATTAAAGCTCTTGGGATTGGAGCCCCAGATCAGCTGTGCAGAATTTTGCAATAGATAGCTCATGCCGATCGCCGTGATCAGCACGGCAAGCTTGGGTGCGCCGCGCAGAGGCTTGTAGGCGAGCCGCTCGATCACAATGCCAAGCACCGTGCATACCAGCATGGCCGCCACCACGGAAACCACCGTCGGCAGCTGCAAATACTGCATCGCACAGAAGGAAATGTATGCGCCAACCATAATCACATCGCCATGGGCAAAGTTCAGCATCTTCGCAATGCCATAAACCATCGTATAGCCCAGCGCGATGATGGCGTACACGCTTCCCAAGCTGATTCCGTTGATCAGATAGGAAAGAAAAACCATCTTACATCCACCCCGTTCAAAGTATCTTTATTTATATTATACTGCGGCACTGTTAAATGGGAAAGGGAGAACGCCTTCCTTTCGACGACATTCTCCCCTCTTTGGGCTGATAAACCAAATTATTTTGCTGTTTTTTCCCTTACATGCCCACATATACGCCGTTCTGGATCACCACGGCCTTGGGGGTCTTGGTTACTTCGCCGTTCTCATTCCAGTCCATATCGCCGGTCAGGCCGGAGATGGTCAGGTTCGGCATCTCTTCCACCAGCATCTCGCAGGTATCCTCGGTGGAGGTATCGGCGGTCACGCCTGCATTCATGCATGCCTCGTAGAGGGCATAGACCGCATCATAGCCATCGGCGGAGAACTGGGTGGGGGTATCGGTATATGCCTCGGTATAGGCAGCCACGAAGCTCTGGGTGCGCTCGTCCTCTGCATCGGCTGCAAAGGGGGTCAGCAGCATAACGCCCTCAGCCAGAGAGGTATCGAAGCCCTCCAGCGTCAGAATGCCGTCCATGCCGTCCACGCCGAAGAACTTGGGCGCATATTCCATTGCCTTTGCCTGATTCAGGATCATGGAGGCGGGGGTATAGTAGATGGGCAGGAACACCAGATCCGCGCCCTTGTCCTTTGCATCGGTCAGCTGCACGGAGAAATCGGTGGTGTCATCGGTGAAGGTGGTGGCGGATACAACCTCCAGACCCAGCTCGGCAGCCTTTGCCACGAAGGTCTGGAAGATGCCGGTGGAATAAGCGTCTGCATTGTTGTAGATCACGGCGATCTTGCTGGCAAGTCCGTTTGCGGAGATAAACTCGGCGGAAGCGGAGCCTTGGTTGGGATCGGTGAAGCAAACCTGATACATGTTGTCCTTGCCCTGCGTCACCTCAGGAGAGGATGCGGAGGGGGTCAGCATGAACATGCGGTCGTTGTATGCCTCGGGAGCCACAGCCTTGCAGGGGCCGGTGGTGACGCAGCCGACGATCATCTGAGCGCCCCAGTCCCAAAGGTTGTTGTAGGCGTTTACGGACTTCTCAGCGTCATGCTCGTCGTCTTGCGGGTTCAGCTCGATCTGTACGCCGCCCTTGGCGTTGATCTCGTCCACAGCGATCTGAGCACCCTGAAAGCAGGAGGTGCCGTATACGGCGGCCGCACCGGTGAGGGGGCCGATAAAGCCCATCTTGATCGCACCTTCAGCAAAGCAAGCGGAGCAGGCAAGCATCATGGCTGCCACCAGCAGCAGGGAAACGATTCTTTTCATAATTGTGCCTCCCAAAAACAGTTTGGAACAGCTTTTGCTGTTTCACTAAATTTTACGGTGTTTTGCCTGCAATGTCAAGCCCTCGGCAGCAGTTTTCTTTTTAATAGTTTGTAAATAATGTCGCTTTTGTGCATTTTTCACGCCTATTCTGCCATTTTACCCCCTTCTTTCGCCGCTTTTCGGAACAAAAAATGCAGGCACGCCGCAGAAAACCATCTTTCGGCATGCCTGAAAAATTTCGATGTAACCAAGGCAATATTGGCTCGCATCAAGCCGTTCAGCCCCACTGCTCGTCAAAGAGGGCGAGCACCTCCTGCGGGCTTGCCGTGCCTGTCTGACCCAGCTTGCGCACCGTGACGCCCGAAGCCAAGCAGCCAATGAAGGCGGCCTCCGCCCGGCTCGCACCGGCGCACAGCGCCGCCACCGTGCCGGCGGTACAGGCATCGCCAGCGCCGCAGACGTCGATCTCGCCATCCTGCCGCGCCGTTTCCACCATGCGCTTTACCCCGCCGTCGTCCACCGCACAGCCATACTTATTGCAGGTGATGAATACCGGCTTGCCCGTGCGCTCCGCCAGCTCATCCATGCAGGCAAATATCTCCTCCGGGTCAAGGCCATCCTCGTCTGCCTCCACCCGGCCGGTCAGCCTCAGCGCCTCATGGTTGTTGCACTTGATGGTCACGTTTCTGAAGGCGTGTATAAATTCCCGGCTGTCGGCAAAGATCAGCAGCTCCGGCTTTTCCGCCGCCAGCTGTGCCGCAGCCTCCCGCAGCGCGGAGGTGACCACGCCGAAGTCCGTTTCATTGAGCTGATCCAGCAGGATCACCGCGTCCACCTTTTCCGCGACCTCCCGCATGTTCGCGATCAGCTGTCTTTGGATATCCTCCGGCGTCCTGCGGAAGTTCTTCACATCCAGCCGGTTGCCCTCCTCCAGCATACCATTGCGCATAAACAGCGGCTTCAGGTATACCGGCGTCACAACCTCCGGGCTGCGGATCACATAATCCGTATTTACCCGCCGCTCGTGCAGCCGCTCCATAAGCTCCCAGCCATCGCCATCGCTGCCTACGAAGGACACCGCATATATCCTTCCCACGCCCAGCGCGCTCACCGTGCTCAGCACATTGCCGCCCGCGCCGGGAGCACTGCGCTTTTTCACCACCTGATGGGCAGTCAGCCCCGTTTCCAGCGAAGGCTCGTCCAGCGCCGGGTCGATCTCATACCAGCGATCCAGAAACAAATCGCCAACCAATGCAATGGATATCTCGCCAAAGCGCCCGAGCAGCGCCTGAAGTCTTTCCCGATTCATGTATCCGCCTCCCCTGCCGATGTCAGGCTTGTTCGCCGGCATCCGCAGCATTTCTTCTAATTAAATAATATCAGCGAAAACCAAGTAACGATGTTCCCGCCCGCATAAAAATCCAAGCCGATCCTCTCCGCCATCTCCGATACAACGATGCCATGGCTCTCCACGCAGGGAAACATGCGCTCCGGCCGCCTGCACGGTGCATCGGGCCATGTGCATTTTTTGCATGCGGCGCAGGACTCCGTCGATAGCGCCATCGCCTTAGCGCCCTGCTGCCGCACCAGCGCCAGCACCTGCCGGGTGATCTCCTCATGGTCGCCCCGGGTGGTAAGCGTTTCCTCAAGGTTGGTTATATCGCTTACCTCGCTGATCGTGGCGATCAGCAACCCGCTTTCAAAGGACTGGCAGCGCGCCTTGCATTCCTCCACACTGCCCACAGCCGGCGGACATGCCCATGATTTATTATACATGCTGCATTCATGCTCGCATATCCAGCGTATCCGCTCCGAAAAAACCAGATCCTCCGAGCGGATAAACGCATATTGATACAGCGGCAGCTCTGCCAGCTGCTCCTCCAGCCTCTCCCTGTCCATAACCATGCCTCCGCTTCAGCTATGCTCTCGCATTCGCCGTCATCTCTCTTCCTATTATAGCAGAACATAAGCCGTTTGTCACGATATCGGATGGTGGATC
>CAYWLE010000005.1:0-19806 GCA_964458825.1 uncultured Oscillospiraceae bacterium
CCCACGCGCAGGCCGATGCGGTGGAACATGTTTTCCGGGCCGTTGTCCTGCTCGTTCTTCACGCCCAGATCCTCAATCTCCCAGCCCTTCTTGCGCAGGTGTGCGCAGACGGCCTCCTTCAGGGGATAGCCGGCGAAATCTGCGCCGACAACCAGCTTCTTGTCCTTAATGGTCTTCATGTTGGGGTTTTCAACGATCTTCATTTGGGGTACCTCCTTCGTTTTATCAATCATCGTCTAAAATACAGCTCTCAGATGCGGTAACGCACACGCATACACCCTCGACTAAGGCAGATAGGCGGTGTGCAGCATTATCCATCATGCAAACAGTGTAGCATAAATATTAAAATTTGTACAGATATTCAATCGATTTTATAAATGTTTATTAAACATCCACAAACCAACCAAGCCAAACATGTGCATATTGCTGCAAACCAAGCCTTCCTTTCCGCAAAAAGCGGCGCGCACATCATCAAATTTGCGTGTGCGCACACACATAATGCCGCCGATTTTGCCCTTTCATGAAAACCACGGGATTGCAATAAAAAGCCCGGAATGCTAAAATGGTGTCGAGGCAGGCAGCCGAGCCATGATAAAGGCTTTGCCAATGCAATTTGCCCGATACCAAAATGATACAAAATGGGAGGATGAAAATGGATCCAAAAATCATTCTCGGCATGGATAATTGCTTTGCCGCCAAGCGCTGGATCCGCCCGGCGGAGTGGATGAAAATGATCCGCAGCTTGGGCATTTTCTATGTCGAAGCCAGCGCCGATACCGAGTGCGACCCGCTGTATATGGGTGCGGAATTTACCAAGGACTGGATCGAGGATGTGAAAAAGTGCGGCGCGGAGCTGGGCGTGGCTGTCAAAAATGTCTATTCCGGCCACGGCACCTATGTCACCAGCGGCATTACCCACTATGACGAGCGGGTCATTGCCCGCTTCCGCGATCAGTGGATGAAGAAGCAGATGGATACCGCACAGGCGCTGGGCGCAGGCTTCGGCTTCTTTGCCCATGGCTTCGAGGAGCTGCTTTTGCAGGATGATGCGCTCTATGAGGCGAAGCTCGGCAAGCTCTACGATACCCTCGCCGAGCTTGCCAGCTATGCAAGGCAGATCGGCATGCGCTATGCCGGCGTAGAGCAGATGTACTCTCCCCACCAGCCGCCGTGGACGATCGAAGGCGCGGCAAGGCTGCTGCGCGAGGTTTACCGCTGCTCCGGCGCACCCTTCTATATCACCGCCGATCTGGGCCACATGAACGGTCAGCAGTACTTCGCCAAGCCCGACGAAGCCTATATCCGCGAAAAGATCGTCCTCGCCCGGGCAGGCAAGCCAGTCAAGCGGGTTTGGCTTGGCACGGGCAAGGCACGCGCCCTCTATCTTCAGGCAGCCGCCGGCGAGATGGATGAGGATGCAGCCGTCGAGGCGATCCTTGCCGATGTTCAGGCGCATCCCAACCTCTTCTCCCAGCCCTGCGACTGGAGCATTGACGCTTGGGTGCGCAGGCTCGGCTGCTATTCCCCCATCATGCATTTGCAGCAGAGCGATGGCAAGTCCTCTCCCCACTGGCCCTTCAGCCGGGAATACAACGAAAAGGGCGTGGTCAAGGCAGAAAACGTGCTGCACGCGCTGCTTGCCTCCTATCAGCAGGCAGACGACCCAGCCATGCCGCCCAAGTGCGATGAGATCGTGCTCACCTTCGAGCCATTCATCTCCACCGCAGGCAATACCTATGACCTGCTGGACGAGCTGAAGGAATCCGTGGCATACTGGAGAAAATACGTGCCGGAGGACGGCATGCGCCTGAGCGAGGTCGCCAAGCTGCTGTAAGATATATAATGTGTAATATGCATATTGAAAGGAGAAACATTACCATGAACGAACTGCAGAAGAAGTACGAAAGCCAGATATGCGAGCTGGCAGCCACCGCCAACCGGCTGGCAGAGCTGGGCTACGTCACCAGCCAAGGCGGCAACCTGTCCCTGCGCGCCGATGAAAACGTCGTGCTCATCACCCCCACCAAGCATGCCAAGGCGGATGTGCGTCCCGAGGATATCTGCATCATCGATATGGACGGCAAGGTGCTCTATGCCAAGGAGGGTCGCAAGCCCACCGGCGAATGGCCCTTCCACACCCGCATCATGCGCAACCGCCCGGATGTAAAGGGCATCATCCATGCGCATCCGCCCATCCTCACCGGCTTTGCCATTGCCGGCGGCGATATCATGCAGAAGGGCTACCTGCCTGAGCCTGTGACCGAGGTCGGCCCCATGATGATGGTTCCCTACGCCGTGCCGCTGAGCGATGAGCTGGCGGAGAACTTCGACGCCGTCATTCACAAGTCCAACGGCTTCCTCATGGAGAACCACGGCGCGGTCATGGTAAGCCCCGAGGGTCTCAAGCGCTGCCTTGAAATGATGGAGATGATGGAGGCGCAGGGCAAGTCCCTCGTGGTTGCCAAGATCATGGGCAATATGAAGCCCCTCTCCAAGGATCGCATCAACGAGCTGGATGCAGGCGTCATCAAGGTGCGCGACCTGCCCATGCCGGGTTTGCCGGGCGAGGTTAAGCAGCTGTCGGATATCTTCGTCTGCGAATGAACCAAGCAGCCAACCAAGCAACCAAATACCTGCCGATGAACCGCCCGGCCGACCAACCTCCGGTCATCGGCTAGCCAATCACAGACCAACCTCAGGCCAATCGATTTTTGGCAAAAAAGCTTTGGCTCTGCCGCCCGCAGCCATGGGCAGCGGAGCCATTTTTGCAGCTTGGTTTTCAAGCTTGGCCGCATAGCTTTCCAGCATACCACCGCTTTGCTGCATAAATTGCTGGAAAAAAAACGCAGCTTCTGCTATAATAGAACAAGCACGCAAAAGCAAGGAGAAGAACAATGGGCAAAGTGACGGTTCAAACCATCGCCAGAGAAGCAAACGTGTCGGTAGGCACGGTGGATCGTGCGCTGAACAACCGCGGCCGCATCAAGCCGGAAACCTGCCGCCGCATACTGGAAATCGCCGACAGGCTGGGCTACCACCCGAATAAGATCGCCAGTGCGCTGGGCAGGCAGCGTAAGCTGCGCATCGCAGCCATCACCCCCAGCAACCCCTTCTTCTTCTACCGCCACCTGCGCGACGGCTTTGAGGATGCAATGAAGGAAACGCTGGATTACGGCGTGACCGTGGATCAGATCCTCTGCGATTCGCTGAGCTTTGAAGATCAGAAGAAGGTTCTGCTCTCGCTGGATCGCAGCCTATATGATGGCATCGCCCTCAATGCCGGCGGCGATGGCTTGGAGCCTTACATAAATGATATCGTGGATTCCGGCATACCCGTCGTCACCTTCAATTCCGATGCAAAAAATAGCAAGCGCAGCTTCTTTGTGGGCGAAAACGCCACAAAATCCGGCAAGCTGGCGGGGGATATGATGGGCAGGCTGCTGGGCGGCAAGGGCAAGGTGGCTGTGCTAACCAGCTTCTTCCATCCCGGCGCAGGCGCAGACAGGCGCAGCGGCTTTCTGGAGGCGCTGAGCAACTATCCCGATATCAGCGTGGTTGCCGATTACGAATACAGCGATAACGAGGAGAAGGCTTACCGCGTGGTGGAGCAGGTAATGCGGGAGCATCCAGATCTGGATGGCCTATTTTCCAACAGCGCCACAGGCTCCTTTGCCAGCGGAAAATATGCCGAGGAGCACCGCGATATCAAGCGTCCCGTGCTCATCGGCTACGATGTGACCGAATCGGTGGAGCGCTACCTCAAGGAGGGTCTGTTCGATATGGCGATCGATCAGGAGCCGCGCCGCCAGAGCTACAACGCCATCATGCTGCTCTACAAGCACCTCACCGAAAAATGGATGCCGGAACAGACCGAGCTGGAGATCCGCGTGAACATGGTCATGCGCTATAATGCAGAGGAGCATTCCATGGCACACGTCATCAAGGATACCATAATATCCTATTGATATTTGTGCAAGGTGACTAAATTGCAGATTTCTATTGACATACACGCCTTTGTGATGTATGATAATTACATCAAGTGGCGTGTATTTTTTGTGTGAGCCGTATGGTTTGTGAGCTTATGTATCACAGCCAATATGGCGAATGCAGAGCTTCGCAAGAGGGAAATTGTGTGGGTCGCAAGAGGAGCTGGACAGCACAATTATTTATTTTTCCTAAGTGCGTGTGCGTACACGCATGCAGAATGGCAGAGAGAACTGCGGCGGAAAACGCCGTCTATGCAGCCCTTGTCAGGGCGCACGGCAGCCCCCTTGGATCGGCTCGCCGAGCCAGCTAACCCGCCTCGAAGGCAAAGCGCTAGAGGCAGCCAGCCAAGCTGAGGGCAACTCCGGCTGCACGGCAGAGGCGCCACCCCCATGAAAAAACCGCCGGCAGGTCGTTTTTTAGACATTTGCGTGTGCGTACACGCGATACGTCAAAACCACTTTGATTCAGTTTTTGTTTCCAGAAAGGAAACAATAGAATAAGAAGGAGGAACCCAAGAATGAAGAAAATCCTTACCCTCGTCATCGCACTGATCCTTGCGATGTCCATGATCCCCGCAATGGCGGCAACCTACACCGTCGGCCTGTCCATGGACGACCTGAACACCGAGTTCTGGCAGGGCAACTACAAGGCCATCTATGAGAAGGCCGCCGAGCTGGACGTTGAAATCATCGAAGCTATCGCTGGCGGCGACGCCAACACCCAGAACGAGCAGATCGCCGACATGATCGCCAAGGGCGTGAAGGTCATCATCATCGCTCCCAAGGACAGCTCCGCCATCGAGGCAGCCATCCAGGAGTGCCAGGATGCCGGCGTTCGCACCATCATGGACAACCGCAACACCGCTGGCAACGTAGCCGCTGATGCTGCTGTTCTGTCTGACAATGAGCAGATGGCCTATGACGAGATGGTATGGCTCATCAACTACGCCACCGCTCAGAACCTCACCTTCGACAACGCCATCATGCTCATCGGCGATCTGGGCGACGAGAACGCCATCCAGCGCTACAACGGCTACACCCGCGCCATCGCTGACAACCCCGGCGTTGTAACCGTATGCGCAGAGATCCCCACCGAGTGGAACCAGGACGTTGCTCTGGCTGGCCTGCAGAATGCTTTCCAGGCTCACCCCGACTTCGACCTCATCATCACCCCCTCTGACTTCCTGTGGACTCCCATCCAGGCTGCTCTGGAGCAGGTTGGCAAGTGGGGCAAGATCGGCGAAGAGAACCACATCCCGGTAATCTCCTTCGACGGCGACGTAAACGGCATGCAGATGATGAAGGACGGCTACAACTGGGCCAACGCAGCTCAGGGCGCTGTAGAGCAGGGCAATATGTGCATCGATATCGCAGTGAAGTTCCTCAAGGGCGAGGAAGTTACCGCTGAGGATATGATCGATCCCGGTATCGTTTGCAACATCGAGAACTTCGAAGAGGTTCGCGAATCCGTATGGGGCTGGGCTGGCGTAAAGTAATTTAGCCGATCGGTTCTGCTATAGTACAATAAGAGAGGTCTGGCCGGAGCAGTTTGTTCCGGCCAGACTTGAACCGAGAAGGAGTGAGGACTTTGAGCAAATCGAATTACGAAAAGAACCTGAAGTCGATCAAGCTGAAGAGATTCCTTTCCGATAATGCGATCCTTGTGATTTGGGTTATCTTCTGCATCTATTCCCTTCTGTTCGTTGAAGGCTTTGCATCGGCATACAATATCAAAAATTACTTGGGCAACTGCGCGCCGCTGCTGATCGTCGCCGCAGGCTTGACCATCGTTACCCTCAACGGCGGCATCGATTTTTCCACGACCTCCGTTATTTCGCTGGTAAGCACCATTTCTGCCTATATTCTGATGAAAACTCCCCTGACTGGCACGCCGTGGGCCGTGGTTTGCGCCGTGCTGTCCGGTTTTATCATCGGCGGCGTGGTTGGCGTGATCAATGGCTTGGCAGTCGCTAAGCTGAAGATGCCCTCCTTCGTTGCCACCCTCGCCACGAAGCTCATCTTCTCCGGCGTGGCTGTATGGTTTGGCTCTGCCTATTATGATAAGATCTCCCTGTCCGGTCTGCCCGCAGGCTTCACCATGATCGGCGGCAAGGGCGGTCCCTTCTGGATCCCGCTGGTTATCGCGGCTGTGATCTGCGTGTTTGTGGAATGGCTGCTGTCGAAGACCCTGTTCGGTCGCCGCGTGTATGCCATCGGCGTAAACCCCAACACCGCCAAGGTGAGCGGCATTCCGGTTCGCAAGACCATCTTCCTGGAGTTCCTTATCTGCGGCCTGCTGGCCGGTCTTGCCGGTATCGTCTATACCGCTAAGAACCGCGCAGGCGTTACCACCATGGGCGATGATATGTTCATCAATATCGTCGGCGCAGTCGTGATCGGCGGCACCAGCCCGGCCGGTGGCTTCGGCAGCATGAAGAAGACCATCTACGGCGGTCTTTTCCTCACCCTGCTGTCCACCATACTGAACCTGCTGGGTCTGCATTATACGCTCTACGATGTGGTTAAGGGCGTGTTCGTGCTGATCGCAGCCGGCATCAGCGTAGTTACCCGTGAAATGAATGTCCGCGCCGCAGCCAAAGCGGCAAAGATGTGAGAGGGGAGGCGCCGATAAAATGAGTCAGTACATTCTTGAAATGAAGGATATCCGCAAGGGTTTCTTTGGCGTAGAGGTTCTGCACGGCGTGAACCTCCAGTTCAAGCCCGGCGAGGTCTATGGTCTTGTGGGTGAAAATGGCGCTGGCAAATCCACGCTGATGAACATCATCGGCGGCGTGTTCCCGGCGGACGGCGGCGAAATGTATCTCAATGGCGAGAAGTATGTACCCGTCACCCCCCGCGACGCAAAGGCTGCCCGCATCGCCTTTATCCATCAGGAACTGAACCTGTTCTCCAACCTATCCGTAGCGGAAAACCTCTATCTGGACGAGCTGCCCAAGAATAAGCTCGGCGCGGTGGATTATAAATATATGCACCGCGAGGCAGGCAAGCGCCTCAAGGAGCTTGGTCTGGACATCAGCCCCCGCGCCATGGTGAGCGACCTGCCCATGGGCGTGCGCCAGACGGTGGAAATCGCCAAGGCTCTGCTGATGGACGCGCAGATCATCCTCTTCGATGAGCCTACCACCTCCCTCTCCCAGAAGGAAAAGGAATACCTCTTCGATACCATCCGCAGCCTGAAGCAGAAGGGCGTAGCCATCGTCTACATCTCCCACATTCTTGAGGACGTGTTCGATCTGTGCGACGAGGTTGCCGTGCTGCGCGATGGCGCGATCATCGGCAAGCGCACGAAGGCAGAGCTGGAGAAGGACGATATCGTGAGCATGATGGTTGGCCGCAAGCTGGAAAATGCCTATCCCATCGTGGAAAAGGAAATCGGCGATGTGTTCTTCACCGCCAAGGATATCGTGGCTCCGCCCGCCGTGAAGGGCTGCTCCCTCGAGCTGCGCCATGGCGAGGTGCTGGGCATCTTCGGTCTGATGGGCGCCGGCCGCACGGAGTTCGTGCGCGCACTCTATGGTCTTGATCCCCTGCTCTCCGGCGAGATCAGGTTCGAAGGCAAGGAGATCACCAAGCCCACCCCCAAGAAGTGCATCGACTATAGCATGGCTTTCATCACCGAGGATCGTCGCAACGAAGGTCTGCTGATGCCCAAGCCTGTGGATGAAAATCTGGTTCTGGTCAAGATGGACGATGTGACCACCGGCATCGGCGTGGTGCCGAATAAGGCTGTGGACACGCTTACCAGCAACGCCATCAAGGATCTCTACATCAAGGTGAGCGATAAAAAGCTTCAGCTGGCAACCAACCTCTCCGGCGGCAACCAGCAGAAGGTGGTTATCGGCAAGTGGCTGATGAAGGATCCCAAGATGCTGATCATGGACGAGCCCACCCGCGGCGTGGACGTTGGTGCAAAGTATGAGATCTATTCCCTGATACTCGATCTGGCAAAGCGCGGCTCCGGCGTGCTGTGCATCTCCTCTGAAATGGAGGAGCTGATGGGCATCTGCGACCGCATCATCATCATGAACAACGGCTGCTTCACCGGCGAGGTGAAGAAGGGCGAGTTCGATCAGAAGCTTATCATGGATTATGCACTGAAGGAGGGAGAATAAGATGAGCAAGGGCAAGTCCTCCGCCGTCTGCAGATCTCCGCTGGAGTTCATTGTAAAATACGGCGTATATTCCATTTTCCTCGTGATGTTCATCGTGTTCTCGTTCAGCAATAAGAACTTCCTCACGAAGTCGAACATCCTGCTGCTGCTGGAGCAGAGCGCGCCTCTGCTCATCGGCGTAATCGGCATCACCTTCGTTCTGATGGACGGCGGCACCGATATTTCCGCCGGCAGCAATATGTATCTCTCCGCAGCCATTGGCGCCATCGTCATGCAGAAGATGTGCGCAGACGGCGGCATGATCGATACCGTATGGGAATACCTGCTGATTATGATCATTGCCACCGCTGTAGGCGTGCTCATCGGCCTGTTCAACGGTCTGATCGTATCCCGCTTCAAGCTGGTTCCCTTTATCGTCACCCTCATTACGACCAGCATGGCCCGCGGCCTCGGCATGTTCTTTACCGATGCAAAGCTCATCATCGTAAATACGCTGGGCTTCAAGTTTAATGATAAGCACTTCTTCGGCGTATCCCTGCTGGTGTTTATCGCGCTGGCGCTGATCGTGATCTTCCACTGCGTCATGCGCTACACCACCTATGGCTGCCAGCTCAAGGCACAGGGCAACAACCATGAGGCAGCGCAGAAGCTGGGCATCAACACCCGCAAAAATACCCTCATCGCCTATATCATCTGCGGCGGTCTGTGCGGTCTGGCGGGCATCATGCTGGCTGGCCAGGGCGGCGGCGTACCCAGTAACTTTGCAGACGGCAATGAGTTCATCATCATTCCGGCGGCAGTGCTGGGCGGCATCTCCCTCTTCGGCGGCAAGGGTTCCATCTTCCCCGGCTGCATCATCGGCATGCTGCTGATCAATACCATCGTAAATGGCCTCACCATGATGGCTGCCAATCCCTATGTATATACCATCGTGCGCGGCATCATCATCTTCGTGGCGGTTATGGTGGACTCCATGAACTATAAGGGCGAAATTCGCTGACGGAGGCGCGCATGAACAACCATATCACATTTGCACAGGCTGTGAAAATGCTCCAGTCTCAGAATATCGAATATCGCGTGCTCAAGCTGGGTGAGAAGTGGAAGGCCATCATCACCCAGTATGGCGGCCGCCTGTTGGGTCCCTTTGAGGCCGACGAGGCGGAGAGCGTGCTCTGGACGACTCCCGCCATGAAAAGCGAGCAGGACTTTGCCGCCTTCGTTGACGCACGCAGCTGGAACCTCGGCGGCGAGCGCTTCTGGATCAACCCGGAGCTGCGCTTCTTCTGTGAGGCTCCCCAGCTCTTCGATGAAACCTACACCGTGCAGACCCAGCTCGATCCCGGCTGCTATGCCATCTCCGATAAAAACGGCAGCGTAAGCCTTGCGCAGGATGTGGAGCTTACCGACCTCAATAACGGCGCACACAAGAAGCTCTCCATCCAGCGACGCTACATGCCCGCCATGAACCCGCTGAGCTATGTAAAGAGCCTGAAGGATATCCGCGTGGATTACTGCGGCTATGTTCAGGATATCGAGATCGCCGATCTCTCCCCCGAAACCAAGATGTATCTGGAGCCTTGGACGGTGGATCAGGTCAACCCCGAGGGCAGGTTTGTCACTCCCTTCTTTGGCGAGTTTGACTTCGTGGATTACTACGAGCCTGTCGAGGAGATGCAGAAGGTTTGCGATGGCTATGCCGAGCTGAAGGTGACGGGCGACCGCAAGTATAAGGTTTGCTACCGCTCCGCACAGACCTTTGGCCGCATGGCTTTCGTAAAGCGCTGGGGCGATGGCTGGCACCTGATGGTGCGCAACTATTATAATGATCCCTCCATCCCCTATTGCTCCGAGCCTTGGGGCGATCTGGGCAACCGCGGCTGCTCCACCTACTACTACAACGATCATGGCCCTACCGGCGGCTTTGCAGAGTTTGAGCATGGCGGCGCAACCATCGGTCTGGATGCCGAGCGGGATCATTCCCACAGCACCAGCTCCCTCTGGTTCTTCTTCGGCAGCCAGCAGGATATCGGCAGGATCATGAAGACCCTGCTGGGCATTGACTATAAGTTCTAAAGATGCTAGAATGAAAGAAGCTCTGACAGGTTCCTGTCAGGGCTTCGGCTCTAAGAACTTAATGCAAAATGAGAAATATTGCCGGTATGCCGGCTTAAATCGCACATAAATAGGAGGATATGCACATGAAGCATGGTATTTACTACGCCTATTGGGAGGATATGTGGGGCGCCGATTACCTGCCCTACATTGAGAAGGTCGCCAAGCTGGGCTTTGACTTTCTGGAAATCGGCTGCGCGCCGCTGAATGATTTCTCCATGGAGCAGCTCAAGGAGCTGCGCCGCGCTGCGGATGACAACGGCATCTTCCTCACCGGCGGCTATGGCCCCTCTGCCGACCGCAACCTCGGCAGCGCCGATCCCGCCATCGTGGAAAATGGCAAGAAGTTCTGGTTCGAGATGTTCAAGCGCTTTGAGGTGCTGGGCATCAAGAAGGTTGGCGGCGGTCTGAATTCCTACTGGCCCGCTGATTACAGCAAGCCCATCGACAAGGCTGGCGACTGGGGTCGCTCCGTTGAAAATGTTGGCGCGGTTGCCAAGGTGGCCGCCGATCATGGCGTGGATTTCTGCCTTGAGGTACTCAACCGCTTCGAGGGCTACATGCTCAATACCTGCGAGGAAGCCGTGCGCTTCGTGGATCAGGTTGGGGAGCCCAACGTGCGGGTCATGCTGGATACCTTCCACATGAACATCGAGGAGGATGACATGGCTGGCGCGATCCGGCTGGCTGGCCACAGGCTGGGTCACTTCCACACCGGCGAATGCAACCGCCGCGTGCCGGGCAAGGGCCGCATGCCTTGGCGGGAGATCGGTCAGGCGCTGCGGGAGATTGGCTATGATGGCACCTGCTGCATGGAGCCCTTCGTGAAGATGGGCGGCGAGGTTGGTCAGGATATCCGCATTTGGCACAATATGTATGATGATCTGAGCACCGAAAAGCTGGATAAGGATGCTGCGGATGCAGTGCGGTTCCAGCGCTATATGTTCGATGGTTTGATGTAAGCAAGGAGCCTCGGACTGCGATCGGGCGACGATCCTGCCCATATGCAAGGCAGGCAGACACTGGTTTTCAGCGTCTGCCTGCCTATTTTGTGATTTTTGGGGTTGGTCTGTGATTGGTCTGTGATTGGTCTGCGGTTGGCTACAGGTGGGTTACAGCTTGGCTTGGGGTGCGGCTGCCCGCCCTATTTGTGAAACTTGGCAAGGTATTCCTCATAGTGGGCGTTCCACTCGGCATGGTTGCGGGGCTGGTACTCGCGCAGCTCGAAGCTCTTGGCAACCAGCTCCCGTGCCTCGGCAACGCAGCTCAGCTCGCCATGGGCGATTGCCTGCACGAGGATATTGCCGATGGAGGAAGCATCCACTGGGCCGGCAACCACCCTGCGACCGCAAGCATCTGCGATGAGCTGGTTGCAGAGCTGATCCTGACAGCCGCCGCCAAAGACGTTTACAGCCTCATAGCTGCGACCCACTGCCTGCTCCAGCAGCTCTATGCAGCGGCGGTACTTCATCACCAGCGCCTCATATACGCAGCGGAAGACCTCGCCGGGAGTCTCGGGCGCGCGGCCATTTTCCCGCAGGCTGACCTGCCGTATCTTGCTTCGCATCTCGCCGGGGAGGTAGAACTCCGGCGCGTCAGGGTCGAGGGGGAACTGGAAGGGCTTGGCTTCCATGGCGAGGGCGGCGATCTCCGGGAAGGAATATTCCTTGCCCTCTAGGGCATAGTCCCGGCGCAGCTCTTGGATCAGCCACGAACCCATTACATTGCGCAGTATGCGGTGGTGGCCGTCCATGCCGCCCTCATTGGCGAGGTTATTGCGGTAGGTAAACTGGTTCACCACGGGCTTATCGGTTTCCACGCCGACCAGCGCCCAAGTGCCGCTGGAGATGAAGGCGGCGTCCCTGCCAAGCGGCGAGGCAAGGAAGGCGGAGGCAGTGTCATGCTCGCATACGTTCACGAAATCGAAGCCATGCAGGCGGTTCTGCTGGTTGAACTCCGGCGTGGACGAGCCAAGGATGGTTCCCGGCATATGCAGCTTGGGCAGGATATGCCGTGGCACATCATAGGCGGCAAGTATCTCATCGATCCACTGCTTGGTTTCGAGGTTCAAAAGCTCCGTCTCCGCTGCGAGGGTATACTCAATGCAGGGCTTGCCGGTGATGTAGTAGCCGATGAGATCGGGCAGCATCAGCAGCAGGTGAGCATTCTTCAGCAGGTAGCCCTGCCCGCCGATGTTCATGGCGGCGAGCTGCATCAGGGTATTGAAGGGAGCGATCTGGTTGCCGGAGTGCATATAGACCTGCTCCTCGGGCATTTTGGAAAATATCTCCTTCCAATAGCGCTGGGTGCGTGGGTCGCGATAGGAGCGGATGGGAATGAGCATCTCGCCATTGGGATCGATGAGGGAGAAATCATTATTATAGGAATCCACGCCGAGGGAATGGATCCTCCCCTTGGCTTCGGACTTGCGCAGACCGGCGCAAAGCTCGCTATAGATGCGCATGAAATCCCAATACATGCCGTCCTTGAGGCGGACAATGCCATTGGGGAAGCCATAGAGCGGCTCCACGCAGAGCTTGCCGCCGCGAATCTCACCATCGAAGAGCTTGCCGCTGCTGGCGCCCAGATCAAAGGCGACGTATTTCATAGGGGGAGCCTCCCGTCAGTCATTCTTGGGCAGGGGCATGTCCGGCCAGAGCACCGCCTTGGCGAAGTTGCAGTAGGCGTCCGCCTCGATGCGCTCCAGCATGGAATATGCGCCGGAGAAGGTGGGGCCGGACACAACCACGCCGTGCATGGGCATGATGCAGGCGATGGGCTTGCGCTCGGCAAGCTCGCGGCGCTCGTCGAAATACTGGTATACATTATTGGCAAGGTCGAGAGAATATGCCTTGGAATGGGGAATGCACTCCACATAGCCGCGGCCGGTGGTTGCATCGGTCACGTTGGGTATGGGCTGGCTGAACGCCACGAAGGGCATGCAATAGAAGGGGTGGGCATGGATGGTTGCCCCGATATTCTTAAAGCCCTTGAGCAGCAGTACATGCATCTTGCCCTCGCGGGAGAGCTTGGCTCCCTCAGGAGCCTCGAGGATATTTTCATCATAGTCAATGAGCATGATATCCTCGGGCTGGAGCACGCAGTGCTTATGCTCGCTCATCATGGAGGGGGTGATCAGGATGCGGTTATCATCCACGCGAACGGCAAAGTTGCCGCCGGCGGCGTTGGTCAGGCGACGATCCCACATCATCTTTGCGACGTAGGCCATTTCTTTTCTCATCTCATAGTAGGGCAGATTGGACATTGCTTTTCCCTCCTGTAATTTATGTAGCTGTGCGTGAATTGGGTATGCTTGCTTAGGCTCAGAGGCGCTTGATCTGCACCGCGTCCATCAGCTCGTTGGCGCGATCCACATCGAAGAACACGGAGAGCGCGCTCTCAGCGGTGGCGGCGGAAACGGCGGTGGCATAGCGCAGGGTTTCCTCTATATCCATGCCATTCTCAAAGCCATGGAGCAGACCGCCGAGATAGCAATCGCCGCAGCCGACGGTATTATATACATTTACCTTCGGGGGATGCACGCGATAGAGGGCGTCCCCGGCGCGCACGATGGAGCCATCGCCGCCGAGGGACACGGCAAGCACCTCGATATGATACTTATCCATATCCTTGATGGCGGAGATCACATCGCTATCGCTCACCAGCGTGCGACCGACGAGGGCGGCAAGCTCATCCCGGTTGGGCTTGGCAAGGAAGGGAGCCTTCTCGATGCACTTCTCCATGGACTTGCCGCTGGCGTCGAGGAAGACCCGAACCTGCTTATCGGCAAGCATATCGATGAGCTTATTATAGATATAGGGATCGGGGAAGTTGCTGGTATCGCCGGAGAGGGCAAGGAAATCGCCGGTCTGAATGGTATCCAGCATCAGCCTGTAGAATGCCTCGGTCTGCTCCGGGCTGGGCAGGGGACCCTTATCGGCAACGAGGGTGGCGTCCTTGGTATCCTCCTCCACCAGCAGGTAGTTGGTGCGGCTCTCGCCCTTTTCATCATAGATGAAGTAAGGCTCCACGCCGCCCTCCTGAAGCATCTCGATGATGCGCTTGCCGGTCTGACCAAAGCCAAAGCCGAAGGCGCGGGAGGGGGAGCCCATGAGCTTCAGGTTCAGGGATACATGGGTGCCCTTGCCGCCCATAGTGATCTGGGTGGCACGGATGCGGTTGGTGATGTTGCGAACATACTGGTTCAGGTAGATAATGTGGTCGATCGCGGGATTGAGCGTAATGGTATTGATCATATGCTGCACGCCCTTTTCATCATATTTTTGCAGTTATTGCGTGCGTTAACGCACACGCATACAAGATAATTATACCATGCCCACCCGTGCTTTGCAAGTGCAATAATGCAGATATAGGCTCTGGCTCAGCCGGTTTTGCGGCGTGAGCAGCGCTGGGCGGAGCGTATGCGGGCGCAGATGCAGGTCATGTCGTCGCTGCGGCCGGAGGCACGGCGCAGGCTAACCTCACGAACCAGCGTGGCGGCAAGCTGCTCCGGCTCCAAGGAGGCGTTCTGACGCAGCAGGCGCTCAATAAGCAGCAGATCGCCGCACTCCATCACGCCGTCGGAGCCCATCACCAGCAGGTCGCCGGGGTGCAGGCGGATGCGGCTGACGGCTGGCTGCACCTGATCGAGTATGCCCAGCGGCAGCCTGCCGCCCTCCACGCGCAGAAGCTCGCCCTCCCGCAGTATGAGGGTTCGGCAGGCGGCGAGCTTGGAAAGCTCCGCCACACCGGTATTGAGATCGATCAGGCAGAGATCGACCGTGGCGAACATATCCTCTTGGCTGCGCAGCAGCATCTGCTGGTTTACGGTTTCCAGCGCCAGCGGCCGGGAAATACCTGCGCAGAGGAAGCGCCAGAGCAGGCGCAGGGTTTCGGCGCTCTCGCCAGCGGCAGCCTCGCCACTGCCCATGCCATCGGATAGAATGAGCGCCATCCGGCTGCGATCCAGCATGCGCACGATATGGCTATCGCCGCTGACCTGACCAGCCACGCCAGATTGGCAGCTCACCCCCATATCCACGCTCAGGCGCGGGTGCTGGGCAAAGATCAGCGCGTCGCCCTGCATCTCCGGGGTGAAGCCGCCGCCAAAGGCGCGGGCGAAGGCGCTGGAGGCGCGGGCAAGCTCCTCCCGCGACCAAGCAGCCTGCCGCCGCAGGCGTATTTCCACATTATCCAGCCCCAGCGCGGCGGCCTCGCAGTCGCCCAGACCGGCACAATCCAGCGCGGCGCGCAGCTGCTCCAGCCTCGGCCCAGCAAAGCGCACCGGCGCTGCTTGCTTCTCTGCCAGATCATAGAGTATCTCCCGTGCCTGAGTAAGCTGCACAGTCAGCAGCTGACCTGTGGCGCAACGCTTGATCTCGGAGCGGCGCTTCTGGGCAAAGTCATGAAGCAGCAGCCCCAGCCGATCGGGTATCAGGCGACCCCGACGGCAGATGCGCAGCACGTCGGGCGGTATCTCGCCATCGCCAAAGAGCATGCGCATGCCCGGCGGGGCGTCCACGCGCTCCAGCGCCTCGGTGATCAGCTGGCAGAGGAAGCGCACGGCATGGTTATCCTCCCCCGTCCAGCAATCGCCATAGGCTGGGCAGTCTGTGCAAAGGCGGCTGCGCATCTCGCAGATCAGCTCCTGCTCGCTGGGTACATCGGTGGGGGCGGCACAGCCCTGCGCCATATCCCCGAAGGCGTCGCCAAGCGCCCGCAGCCGCTGGCGGGACTGGGCGCTGAGCTCCCGGGATATGCGGTCGGCATCGCAGCCAGCCTCCGCAGCTGGCTTTAGCAGGCGGTGCAGCCAAGCCAACCAAGCCTCCGGCAGGGCAAGGTAGGCGAGGGCGGCGAGGAAGGTATAGACCACGGCCACGGGCTTGACTTGGCTGCCCAAGCAGAAAGCCGCGCTCATGCCCAGCAGCGCCGCCGAACGCTGCCAGCGCGCATGCAGGAGCCTCCAGCCCGCCGCCATCGCACCTACGGAGAGCGGAGCAAGGCTGGCGAAGCCCGCGCCGCCAGCCGCTATAGCGAGCGCACAGAGCACGCCTGTGGCGGCTCCCGGCGCCGCGAGGCAAGCCAATGCGGAGGCAAAGCCAGCCAGCGGCGGCAGCGCTTGATACAGCCCTGCGATGCACGCGCCCGCCAGCAGCACAGCGCCCACCCGCTCCTGAAGCATAAAGCATTTGCGGCCCCGCCGCAGCTGAAGCACGGGCAGCAGGAAGGGAGCCGAGGTGGCTGCAATGGCTGCGCATGCCAAGGCTTGCAGGCTAGCCTCCAGCGCTCCGCCAGCCTTCGCGAGGGCAGGAAGCAGCACGGCAAAGCCAGCCAGCGCACAGACGCGGGTTTCCGGCGCTGCCTGACGCGCCTTGGGCAGGAGGGAGAGCAGCAGCTCGCCCAGCAGCACCGCCGCGCAGCAGGCTGCGGGCAGGGGAGAGATGCGGGTCAGCGGCAGGCGCAGCAAGCCAAGCAGGCAGCCGAGCACCAGAGCCGCGGGACTTTCGCCAGCGGCAAGACCTGCCGCCAGCAGCGCGGCAGCCATGGGTGCGCAGCCAAAGAGCAGCTCGGCACGCATCAGCACCAGCATGGTCAGCATAAGAACGAACGGTCGCGCAAGCCTGCGCACAGCCAAGCCAAGCTGTGCAGCCAAACCAGCATCGAAGGCAGCCGCGCCGCCCATATTTTCACGAATCCCCAGCACTCGCAGCATAGATCCAGACCTCCCCGAAATCGAAGTGGAAATTATCTATGTGGCGCAAATTGCTTCAAGAACAAAAAAGCAGGGCTTTACTTCAGCAGAGAAAAAGAGCATAGGAGCCGGATTTTTGCGTATGAAGCTGCGAATTTCTGGCAAGAATGAATGCAGCCTGCAAAAAGCAGGAGGAAAGGCAGAAAAAGGAGGAAAAAGAGATGCTTGACCGCACTTCACTGGTGCTGACCATCATCGGCGGCATCAATTGGCTGCTGGTAGGTTTATTTCAGTTTGACTTGGTTGCCTACATCTGCGGCGGCCAAAGCGCCATTATCAGCCGCGTGGTTTATGCCGTGGTTGGCGTGGCTGCGCTATGGTGCATATCGCTGCTATTCCGTGAGCGACACGGCGAGGATGGCGAAGCGGCGCATGCCGGAAGATAAAAAAATGCGGGATCCGTTTCGTAGCTTCGAGCGGATCCCCCTGCTTTTTCGGCGCTCGGAGGATATAGCGGCAGGCAGGAAAACTGTTTGCAGTTCGTTCACATTTTTCAGCATGTTTATTCATTGACTTTCCCTGACTTAAATTATATAATACAAGCGTTCCCAAGGGAAGGGGCTAGGGAGCAAGGCTCCCGAGCTTGAACCGAGGGAAGAACAGATTTAATATAGCTTAGCATATAAAGGAGAGATTCAAATGAAGCGCAGTTATAAGTCTCGCAGAGCAATGATATGGGTCATAAGTGCGGCGCTGGTATGCGCATTTGCGCTCTGTGGTGTGAATGCTGGTCTGCTGGCAAGGAATGTGACAGCCTATGCCGAGGCGGTGCAGCTGGCTGAGCCGGCGTCCGATCCCAGCCCGGCGGTATATGTGGCGCAGAAGAACGCAAGCTCCGTGGTTGGCGTGATCTCCTACAAGCAGGAATGGAACCGCAACACCGGCAAGGTGGAGGAAACCATGTATGTGCAGGGCAGCGGCGTGGTGATCGCCGAGGGCGGCTATATCCTGACCAACTACCATGTGGCGGAGGGCGGCGACAGCTACAAGATACTGATGCCCTCTGGTGAAAAGGTAGACGCCACGATGAAGGGCTATGATTCCGCAGTTGACCTTGCCGTGCTGCATGTGGCGGATGAATATGCCGGTCAGCTGATCCCCGTAACCATCGGCTCCTCCTCCAACCTGATCGTGGGCAGCACTGCCGTTGCCATCGGCAACCCCGGCGGCGAGGATCTGGCAAACACCGTGACGCAGGGCGTGGTTTCCGCGCTGGAGCGTTCGCAGGTATACAGCAACAATACCACCCGCAACGTGGACTATATCCAGCATGATGCAGCCATCAACAATGGCAATTCTGGCGGCGGCCTATTCAACTACAAGGGCGAGCTGATCGGCATCAACACCCTGAAGTACTCCAGCGTCAATTTCGAGGGTCTGGGCTTTGCAATTCCCGTGGACACTGCCTACCCCATCGCCATGCAGCTGATCGAAAATGGCGAGGTTATCCGCCCGCAGCTCGGCATCACCGTGTCCGACTATGAAGGTCCCGACGAGCCCATGGCAAACTATGCGCCGGCATCCGTATGCATCCGCAGCGTGAATGAGGGCGGCCCGGCTGAGGCGGCTGGCCTGAAGCAGTACGACTTCATCTATGCCGTCAATGGCGAGCGTGTGACCACCTTCCGCGAGCTGACCAGCGTGCTGGATCACTTTGAGGCGGGCGACAGCGTGACCATTACCGTGGTGCGCTACAACAGCGTAAGCCCCGTACAGCAGCAGTACAACAACTACTACAACCCCTTCGGCAACTTCTTCGGTTATGGCTACGGCTACAGCAACGACTATGACAACAGCCAGAGCAGCAGCAATACCAACGCTCAGCTCTCCGTTGGCGGCGGCTATGATTACGTGACCATGGACGTCACCCTTGAGCTTCCCACCGATAGCAACAACTAAATAAATAGGCTTGCAGTATACCGAGCCAGACCGATATGGTCTGGCTCCTTTTTGTATTGCCAAGCCTGCTGAATTGGTGCGTTTTTTGACATACATAATAGGCATCCCCCAATTCTTTTATTTTTATTAACCAAATACAGGAAATGAGCAAGCAATGTCGAATATATAATTAGCAATTTCATTAAGCTGCGATTGCAATAGATGGCATTGTCACGCAGGAGGTATTTGACGCGCTGAACGCTGCATTTGCTGCGGCGCCGGTTCCAGTCGAATATCCTCACTACAGCGCAGCGGAGCTATATCGGAAATTTGAAGAGAATCAGCTCTCTGCCGAAGCCGAACACAATGGCAAGGTTATTCAGATAACGGGAACCATTGATTCGATATCTGAAACGATTTGGGGAACTCCTTATGTAAATTTGAGGGCGGATAGCTATGGCATTAAGCTGATTCAATGCTATTTCACCACAAGGCAGGTAAACGAGCTGGCACAGCTGAAGAGAGGAAACAAAGTGACGATTCAGGGAACCTGTGGAAAAATGGGTATTGTTTCCATTGATGTGGATGATTGCGGCGTGATCGGCTGATGCCCGGCTGCCCCGGCTGGCTTGCCTATTCTATTGCTGCGGCTGATCAGGGTTCCATGGCAGTGCAAAAGTATATATACATGATATTTGCAGCATGGAAGAATTGTCGGCAGTTATCACATCATTGTATATCTCATTGACGAATACCATTTACTCATTTTCAGTGGAACCACACATTCAAGTGACTCCATTCCTTTTTGCGCTCGAAGCGCACCGAAGGATAGAAAAGCAGCGGTTGAGAAATAGAAAAGTCCAAAGCAATTGGATAATTGCTTCGGACTTATTGGCGCCTCAGATAGGACTCGAACCTATAACCCTTCGGTTAACAGCCGAATGCT